>NZ_JACZDT010000004.1:0-300000 GCF_015903855.1 Fictibacillus sp. 18YEL24 | reverse complement strand
CTGACTTTTAAAGACATGAATAACGCTGCCGTTCGTACCTAAGACATTTCCACCTCTTACGCATACAAATCTTGTATGTTTGCTCAGTAGGTTTGCATGAATGATTAACTTTTCACCGATCGCTTTCGTCATTCCATAAAGATTAGAAGGATTCGCTGCTTTGTCAGTTGAAATATAGATCACTTTCGTTACCTTATGATGAATGGCTGTTTCGATTACATTTTGTGTTCCTTGAATATTACTTTTTAGTGCTTCATAAGGTTGAAGCTCACAGATGGGCACATGCTTTAATGCTGCAAGATGATAGATATAATTTATGCCTTCACTCGCTCTCATCAAGGAATCTTTATCTCTGATATCACCAATCATAAAGGTAAGCTTGGGATTATAATCAAACTGTCTTTGCATAGCTACTTGACTTGCTTCATTACGTGAGAGGACGATGATTTCTTTCGGTTCTTTTGGCAGAAGCTGTTTGACTAGCTCATGACCCCAAGACCCCGTTCCCCCCGTAATTAAAATTCTTTTATTAAACAATACTATTTCCTCCTAAAATAAACTTTACGACTCGATCTGAAACATCTAAATCTCCATAGCCTTCGGGAATGGACCATTGCTTCTTCTGATTTGTCATTACTTTTACTGAAGCCAAAATCTGTTCTGCTGAAACACCCGATACACAATTGCTGCCGCACTCAACGGTTTCTGGCCGTTCAGTACTATTTCTCATCGTTACAGTCGGTACTTGGAACAAACAACATTCCTCTTGAACGGTCCCGCTATCTGTTAGTGCGCAAAATGCGTGCTTTTCTAACTTTACAAAATCAAAAAATCCAAAGGGTTCATGAAACTGTACCAACGGATGCATCTGTAACGTACTGCTCTCTAGAATTCTTGATTTCGTACGTGGATGAATGGAACAGATGATAGGCATGTTAAAATGTTCAGCAACTAAATTTAAACCTGTTAATATTTCTTTTAAATGAACGTGATTGTCCACGTTCTCAGCACGATGGGCTGTGACTAACATATACTTTCCTTTTGAAACATTTAACTTTTCTAGAATTCTGCTATTATCAATCTGTTCTTCAAATTGAGTTAACACTTCATAGATCGGGTTACCTGAAACCATGATTCGGTTAATAGGAACACCTTCTCTTATTAAGTTCTCTCTACTGTATTTGGTATACGGCAGATTAAAGGTAGAGATGGCGTCAATTACTTTTCTGTTTTTCTCTTCTGGTACATTCAGGTCAAAACATCGGTTACCCGCTTCCATATGAACAACTGGTATGTTCAACCTTTCTGTAACGATAGAAGGCAGAGCACTGTTCGTATCACCTAGAACCAAAACTTTATCTGGCCTCTCGTGCAACAATATTTTCTCTAGCTCTGAAAACAGATGTGCAATTTGATTTCCGAAAGAAAATTGTTGTTTCATTAAAATATAGTCTGGCTTTCTGAGTTGAAACTCTTGGAAAAACACGTCGTTTAATGAAGGTGTAAAATTTTGTCCCGTATGAATCAAAATATGTTGATCTGCTAACTGATCAAGTTTTTTGATGATCAAACTTAGCCGTATAATCTCTGGACGTGTTCCAAGAATAGTTACTATTTTCAATGAAACTCTCCTTCCTTTATTAAAATTAAGACTTTATATTAAACTATGATTGTATTCCCAATGTGGACTAGACCCCTACCCTGTTCATAAAAAAAAGGCTGCTATTTAACCTACCTTATTTAACAACTTTTCAGGATGTTCATATGATGGCTTATAAGGTAAAAAGGAGCTATCAAATGACAAAATCAAAAATTCTCTTTGTCTTTTATTTACCAAGCGGCGGAATGGAAACCCTAAACCGTCAACGTTGTAAAGCACTACAAAACTATGATATTGAATGCCACCTGCTTTATTTACAAAATGGAACAGGCATGCAGAATATTTCTTTGATTCCTACTTATGTAACTAATGCTGATGCTGAGATTAAGAAAATCCTATCCAAAAACTTTGATGCAATCTTTGTTAGCTCTGACATGAATATGCTAAAAAGAATTCGTGATCTTGGTTACAAAGGAAAATTAATCTATGAAATTCAAGGATTAGGTAGTGTGAAAACTGCGGAAAAAATTTTAACACAAGCGGTACCGTTTGTAGTAAATTATTCAAATGGCATCCTATATCCAAAGACATCACACTTAATGAGATTAATGGATACTCTTTATCCTTCTACTCCAAAACATTGTTTTCACAACTGTTTTGATAGTAAAGAATTTGGATACCGTTCTATCACTCGTACGTCATACCCGATAATTGGCTGGATTGGAAGATTAGAGCTAAATAAAAACTGGGATGAATATCTTATGTTTGCTATGCGTTTCATAAAACAGAAACCTAACACAAAATTTTGGATGTTTATTGATGACACACTTGGAAATCACCATGAGAAAGTACGATTTAATAAATTGTTAAACAGATATAAACTAACAAACGCTGTAGTCGTTCACGCCAATGTTCCTCATAAACAAATGGCGGACTATCTTTCAATTATTGGAGATAGTGGAGGATTTTTATTATCTACTTCTAAGGTTGAAGGTTTTGGCTATGCTGTTGTAGAGGCGATGAGCTGTAAATGTCCTGTTCTCACTTCAGATTCTGATGGCGTAAAGGCGTTTATCACCCATAATATTACTGGGAAATTTTATATGAATGAAAACATAGGATCAGCCGTTTTACAGGGAATTGAACTAATAGATAATCTTGAGCTTAGAAATAACATTATTAATCATGCATTAAATCACCTGTCTTTATTTGATTTAGAAACGTATGCACATGAATTTATTAAAATATTAAAATAAAAAGGCTGCTATATAGCGGCCTTTTTATTTTAATATTTTTAATGAAGGACAGACTTTACTAAAGCATTCATTTTTGTTATGTGCCGTTCAATCGTTGATTGGATTTCTTTCCGCATCTCTATTCTGTGTTGTTTTGTTCCCATATTCTCATGCACTCTATAATGGACAAGTGCTTCTGGAAAATAATAAAAATGAAAGTGAGGCAAGATCCTTAGCCAAAAATCATAATCTTGTGTGTAGAGTAAACTTTCGTCGAATAGTCCAAAATGTTTGAACACATTCATATTTAACATAACCGTACACCCGTTTATCACACACCCTCTTCGCATTCGTTTAAAAAATTGGACTTGTTTTGAAAAACCTATACCTTGAGGATGAGAAACAATGGACCCCTGATCATTAATTAAATAAAAGTTTGAATAGCTGGCCATTGCATTGTTTTTCAACATAAAGTAAAGTTGCTTTTCAATCTTAGTTGACTGAAAAGTATCATCTGAACTAAGCCAAGCAAAATAATCACCAGAGGAATTCTTTATACCTAAATTTAACGCTGAAGCTGTACCACCATTTTCTTTTTCAATATAAGTAATTCTATTTAAGTATGGGATTATTTTCTCATGGTGCTTAGTAGATCCGTCATTCACTACAATAATCTCTATGTTCTGATAAGTTTGATTTAAGGCACTCTCTATGGCTTGTGCAATAAATGGGCAATTGAAAAATGGGATAACAATAGTTACTTTATTGTTCAATGAAAAGAACCCCCTCCTTACCGAGTAGTATTTTGTAAGAATTGTTGAATAGTATGAACCATTTCTTTAGCTCTAATTTCAGTGGTATGTTTTTGACGTATTAATTGTAAGCCGCTCTGGATAATTTGTTCACGATGATAATCATTTATTAAGAAGTAGTCTAGCTTTTCTTTAAAATTTGTTTCATCTATTGCCACAAAAGTTTGACCATCAATAAAGCCTAGATCTATTAATTCATCTGAAGCTGGAGCAGCTAGCAATGTTCCACAAGCTAGCACTTCAAAGTACTTTAGTAGAGGGAAATGATGAATAGAATCACAAGTTAGAAAGATTTTAGCTCTACTTATGGTTGTAGCGTAACTTTCACCAGCTATACCCTTTCCTGCTATTCCGTATCCTGGGTGAGAATAATACACAAACCTAGGATCCCTTTTTAATTGTTGAAGAAGATATTGACGAAAAGGATAGATGTGTGAAAATGTAGCTCCCATTAGTAAAAGCGGAATCTCTTTAGGTATTGAATACGGTTGGAAAATCCACTCAGGCACATGATGCGGAAACCAAACAAACCTGTTGATATGGTCTGGCAGCCACCTATTAAAAGCCTCACGGTAATGGCAAAAAATCAGCGCAGGTTTTTCTTGGTGAATCAAAGCATTTCTTTTTGATAATTTATAATGAAGATCATGCATCAATGTGCCATGGGGTATCGACAAATTTTTTAATCCTCTTATAAATGGCCGATACTCAGGTTTATAATCATTTAAAAGAATGAAATCAGGTTTAATAGAAAATTGATCTAGTATTAATTTAATGTCACCATCATGGTGCCATGTTACAAGATTAGTTATTTTAGCGAGTTCTTGTTCTAAATAAAAACTGCTTCGTTCCAATTGCTGTGAACGGTCTTTAGTAATAAATAGAAGGTTAATCTTCCTCATTTCTCTCTCCCTTCAAATTAAATAACTCCACGCTTAAGCGTGGAGTTGCATTTTAATCTACAGCTCAACCAATAGAATTTTGTCTAATGATACGTAAGAACGAGTAGCACCTGCTGAACCTGCTTGTGTAAATACTACAAAGTCTCCCCCAACTTCTAGCACTCTTACACCTGTTAAGTCAGGTGTACCTGCTGGTTGGTTTGAATCAACAAGAAATACTTCTGAAATCAATTGTTGAGTTGCTAAAAGCTGAACAAAAATGTAACGGTAAGGACCAAAATAATTTGACATTGTTAATAAACACTCCTTTAACACTTTGGGCACTTGTTAAGCCCTACTTTAATATATTCTTTTCGTTCATATTGGTTTGGACAAACGTCTTCCTTTTAAAAAATGGACTATTCGAGTAAATGCCCATTTAAAGTAAAAATGGTTTAATACCCCATTCCATTTCGTACAAACATCCATATAGTATAGTAACCTGATAACTGAGAGAAATCAGGTACATGTATCTATTTCAAAGGAGGAAATACATTGAGTTTATTTAATAATGGCTCATGTTGTGGCAATGGCAATACAGCTGGCACAACGAAATCTAAGTGCGGTGGCTGTGTGTGTGAACTTTTGAACCAGCTTGCTAACGCTAGAATGACTGGAAATTTCTGCACAATGGGGCAGCAACAAGTTGTTCAGCTTATTTTAAAAGGTGCTTCAGATCCACTAGGCGTAGCACCAGGGCAAGCAACAGATTTTACTGTAGTAAGTTTCGACCCTGAAACTTGTTGTGCAGTCTTTTCTTTCCGCCAAGGTGGTCCAGGTGCGCCAAGTGGTGGCAACGAAACACGCACAATCGTACTAGATTGTCGTTGCATCTGTGGAATCATTTGTGTTCCAGAACGCAATGGCGGTTCAACAGTAGGGCTTTAATCCTCGTAAACTTTAAAAAGGCTGCTGAGTAAAGGATACAGCCACAACTTTAAATAGGACTGATGAGAATAGGATACAGTCCGAGTCACAAAAAAAACCCCGAATCCCATTGAGAGCATTCGGGGTTTTGTCTATTCATTTTTATTAACGTGCGATTGTATTATATCCACTATCTACGTGAAGAATCTCACCTGTAATGCCACGAGCCAAGTCACTCATTAAGAACAGTGCAGCATCTCCAACTTCTTCTTGCGTATTTGCTTTGCGGAGAGGAGATTTTTCTTCGATCTCTTTTAGTACAGAGTTAAAGTCTCCGATTCCTTTTGCAGCAAGAGTACGGATAGGTCCAGCTGAAATAGCATTAACACGTATGCCGTCTTTACCTACGTCACTTGCAAGATACTTCACGCTTGCGTCTAATGAAGCTTTAGCAACACCCATAACGTTGTAGTTAGAAACTACTCTTTCTCCTCCAAGATACGTTAGCGTCACGATGCTACCGCCTTCTGTCATAAGAGGACGAGCTTCTTTAACTACTGCCGTAAGTGAATACGATGAAATATTGTGAGCCAGCAGGAATCCTTCACGTGTTGTGTTTAAATACTCCCCTTTTAATTCTTCTGTGTTAGCAAAAGCGATACAATGAGCGAGTCCGTGGATCACGCCAACTTCTTCTTTTAACGTAGAGAAAGTTTTTTTAATTTCTTCATCATTCGTAATATCACAAGGAAGGACGATTGAATCATTTCTTCCTAGTGACTCTGCTAGATCCCGAACATTCTTCTCTAATCTTTCACCCGCATATGTAAATACTAGGCGCGCACCTGCATTTGAAAGAGATTGTGCAATTCCCCAAGCAATACTTCTCTTATTCGCAACACCCATTACTACAAACGTTTTGTTTTCTAATGATAGTTTATACATATAAAGCTGCCTCCCCATCGTTCTGTTCATTTTATTTATTAGTATTTGTTATTAGTACCAAGTCCTAATTAGTATAACAGAAGTAGAGAGGATTTTCACTATTAACCTTTACTAGTCTGAATATCTTTCACTTCATAACCGCATGATTCACAGCGATAGATTACATTTTGATTTGATTGAGCGATTAAGACCTCATGGTTTAAAGCATGATCTTTACCGCATTTTGGACAATGAACAACTGGTATCATATCATTTCAACTCCTAAATTATTTAACGTTACGCTTAGCATGCTCATTTTTATAGAATTTAGGACTTATCTTTTTTACAGCAAACGAAAAGCACTGACTTTTAAAGTCAGTGCTTTTTAATTAACCAAGTATTTGTCTCATCTTCATCACTTGTTGCTTACTGCCTGTCACAACCATTTTATCTCCTAATAATATCTCCGTGTCACCATGCGGAACGATCGACTCTTTTCCTCGGTAGATTCGTACGATAATGCTATCGCCAAGAAAAGGAAAGTTTCTTAAAGCTGTTCTATGGTAAGCACTATTTTCAACGAGGATTTCATTCAGACTATTATCAGAGGTTGTAAGAATATCCACTACTGATGGATTCTCTATTAACGCTTTTAACAATACTTGAGAAGAGAAGTATACAGAATATACTTCGATCCCTTTATCCTTCAGTGCATCTCTCTTTAAAGGATTCTCTATACGAGCGACAACTCGTTCAACACCTTCGTCTTTTGCGATCACAGCAAGGCTTTCATTCGTCTCATCGCTTCCAGTTGCCAATACAATGATATCTGTATCAAAAACATTTGCCTGAATCAACGTTGGTGTTTCGTAATCATCCAGTTCTTGAATTTTAAAGCTATCCAATTGCTTTTGATCTTTTTCTTCTTGCTTTGTGTGATACAGACGATATTCAAACCGTGATTGATCGAGCTCTGTCGTTAATGGCAGTGTAAATTGATTCGCGCCAACAAAAACAAGTTGTTCTTTCCCAACTTCTTCTTCCTCTTTTTTAGGAAACAGTTTCTTGAAGAATATAGGTGTAATGATGGCGCTAATAACAGCAGTTAAGATTAATGCTGATGATGTACGAGCATCAATCACATTGATTCGCTCCCCGATCTTTGCAGCAGCGATCACCAACGAAAGTGTCGATGTTAATAAGAATCCTGCAGCCGTTACCGTTTTCCAGTCATACCATTTTCGAAGGTACAAAATAGGTAAAAACTTAGAAATAAGCAATGCGATCAATAACAACGGGATAAGCGCTAATGCTTTAGGATCCGCAAATATGGAGCGAATGTCGAGCTCAACCCCTACCATTACGAAAAAGATGGGAATTAAGAATCCATATCCAAAAGAATCAAGTTTATGAACAAGCTGTTTATTCGGTGAAAGAAGAGAAACGAGAACACCTGCTAAGAAAGCTCCTAAGATATTCTCAGCCCCAACAGACTCAGACAGTCCGACCAAGACGATAATCAATGTGAAAACAGCTCTTGTATCTAACTGTATGGTTCCTTTTGACATCGTATCTAAAAACGAGCGATTTCTCATCTGTTTTCCGATAAAGTACAGCAGAACACCCGCTGCAAAGAGAATAAGTAGCAGCCACATTCTGCTCGGATCTCCTGATTCCATAGAAACAAAGAGAGCGAGGAGGATCATCGTTACTAGATCTGCAATAACCGCGACTAGTAAGATGATCTGACCGATCGTTGTCTTAGACAGCTTCTCTTCTTTTAATGTCGGTACGACTACTCCGAGCGAGATCGTTGATATTACAAGCGTCATAAAGAACGCACTCTCTGTAAATCCACCCCAAACAAATAAAAGAGATAATCCATACGACAGAATGAGTATGAACAGAAAGATGATACTCGAAACAACAAGTCGATTCGGTTCTTTCTTTTCTTTCTTTTTCTTAGAATTAGATTCACCTGCAAAGATACTAAAATCAATTTCAAGGCCACTTAAGAACATTAAGAAAATAAAGCCGAGTACAGATAAGATCTCAAGCCATGCGTCAGAATGAACGACATCAAAACCGCTCTTCCCTAAAATAATTCCTACGATAATTTCAGCTACGACTACAGGTATAACACGCAACCGAAATTTGTTTAGCAGAATAGGAACAAAAAATGCTGTAAGGATGACTAATACTAATGAAGTAAACGATGCATGTTCTTCCATAAAACCTCCGTCGTTTCTTTAGATTATTGGTTTACTATAGTAAAGCAGAAAAAGAAATGTCAAACGATTATGCTCAAAATGATTTGCAAACCCACTGATTTTAGGTAAGATAATACATGTTATTGTTTTACTTTAAGGAGTCGATCCACATGCAAAATAACCACAAATCACCATGGCAGCAACTCGATTACAATCTTTTGTTTCTATTGTTCTTAATGGTCATCACGAGCTGTGTAGCCATCTATAGCGCGCAGATGATGGATCAATACGGCAGCAACTTCGTCATAAAGCAACTCGTTTGGTACTTTATCGGTGGAATCGCTGTAGTCGGCGTTATGGTATTAGATTTCGATCAGTTTAGAAAATTATCTTGGTACGTATATGGGTTCGGTATCCTGTTACTGCTTGGTATTCTAGTCGCTCCTGAGAGCATCGTTCCAAATATCAATGGTGCGCAGAGCTGGTACAGATTTGGTCCTTTCGCATTGCAGCCTTCAGAGCTTGTAAAAGTGGCACTCGTTATTGCGATCGCCAACACAATTGCTACTCATAATGAAAAGTATATTGTCCGCTCTTTGCATGAAGACCTTTTATTGCTAGGAAAAATTGCTCTAATCGCTGGTTTTCCTACACTATTAGTTCTTATGCAGCCTGACTTGGGTACGAGTCTTGTATTCATGGCGATCACAGGTAGCCTTTTACTTGTATCAGGAATCAGATGGAGAATAATTGTTATCCTTATTCTTTCCTTTATCTTGTTCATATCAATCCTAGTTTGGATATATTTTACCTTTCCACAATTTTTCGTGGATCATATTCTTGATCAATATCAGCTTAATCGTTTCTACGCTTGGCTGGAACCTTACGAACACAAAGATGCAGGATATCATACAAGAAACGCACTACTTGCGATCGGAAGTGGAATGCTTTTCGGTAAAGGCTTTACAGAAGGTTCAGTTTATCTTCCAGAAGCACAGACTGATTTTATCTTCTCAATCATTGGTGAAGAGTTTGGTTTCTTCGGAACAAGTATCGTGATCTCCCTATTCTTCTTGATGGTTTACAGAATGATCAATACGGCTCTTGAGAGTAATGAAGCTTTTGGAAGTTATTTATGTGCAGGCGTAATTGGCATGCTAACGTTCCAGGTGTTCCAGAATATTGGTATGAACATTCAAGTAATGCCGATTACAGGAATTCCCCTACCGTTTATTAGTTACGGAGGAAGTTCGATTCTCGCTTACATGATAGCCTTCGGTCTCGTTCTAAACGTTCGGTCAAGGACCACTAAATATATGTTTGAATAACACCTGATATTTTTCAGGTGTTTTTCTTTTGTCTTTGAAGTATCCTAATGATTGTGAGGTGATAGATATGAAATTTGATATTATCGGTGACATTCATGGATGTTTTACAGAATACAGAGATCTCGTAAAGAAACTAGGATATGAATGGACTAACACCCTTCCTGTACATAAAGACAACCGAAAACTCGTATTTTTAGGTGACTTGATGGATCGTGGACCAGAATCAATAAAAGTAATGGAACATGTCTATGAACTTGTACAAAATAATCTAGCCCTATACTCACCAGGTAATCATTGCAACAAGCTGTATCGATATTTTTTAGGACGCAACGTTCAGATTCAACATGGACTTGAGACAACGGTTGCAGAACTTAACGCGCTCTCAGCTGCTGAAAGACAAAGTGTCCGAGACCATTTCTGTATCCTTTATGAAAATGCTCCACTTTATCTGCATCTCGATAACGGTAAGTTAGTCGTTGCTCATGCTGGCATTCGAGAAGATTATGTTGGGCAATTCCATAACAAAGTGAAAACTTTTGTCTTATATGGAGATATTACGGGTAAGTCTAATCCTGACGGAACGCCTGTACGAAGAGATTGGGCAAAAAAACACTCAGGAAAAATCACCATCGTTTACGGACATACCCCAGTCGAAGAAGTGCGTCATGTTCAAAACACTTGGAACATTGATACAGGATGTGTTTTCGGTGGTAAGTTAAGCGCGCTTCGGTATCCAGAAATGGAGACGGTGAGCGTCCCGTCAACCATGCCTCATGTTCCTGAAAAGTTCCGGTCTTTCCACGATTAAAAAAGAGGAGTGCCGAGCCTATAGGCAGCACTCCTCTTTTCTTTGTGAACGTTACCGATCTTTCCAAAGCTCTTTCATGTCTTGAGGTAAATCTGCAACTAACATGATGTGTTTCTCTGTAAAAGGATGGATGAACGAAGCTTTCTCACTATGCAAAGCCTGACGCCGAATCCTTTCTAATGTACCTCCATACATGTCATCCCCAAGTAAAGGGTGGCCGATTGAAGACATATGTACTCTAATCTGATGAGTTCTCCCTGTTTCTAAACGTAAAGAGACAACCGTGAAGTTTGCTTCTTTCACATACTCGATCTTTTCATAATGAGTGATCGAGCGCTGGCCATCTTCACTTACCATTCTTTCGATGATACTCTCTGGGTTTCTTGCGATTGGACGATCAATAGTTCCACTTTCATCCTGTAATTCACCATGAACAAAAGCAATATATTCTCTCTTTATAACTTTATCTTTTTGTTGTTTCGACATAAGTGAATGTGCGAATCGATGTTTCGCTATCAATACAATCCCTGAAGTATCCTTATCTAATCGGTTTACCGCATGAAATGTACCTGGGATATCATGTTGATGATAATAAAATAAAACGGCTGAAGCAAGGGAACCATTCGGCTGATAGAGAGATGGGATGGTTGGCATACCAGCAGGTTTATGAACCGCTATAAAATGTTGATCTTCATAGATAATGTCTAAAGAAATATTCTCTGCTTCCATTGTGGAGCTCTTTGTTTCTGGAGGAAACCATACTGTGACCTCGTCACCTCCATGAAGTTGTGTCCTTACAGTTACTTCTTTTTTGTTCACAAAAAGAGCGCCGCCGTGAAACTTAATATCGGTCAGCGCTGCTTTAGAAATCTGTTTCTTTTTTAAATACTCCCGTAAAAGAACGGGAGCTTCTTCATTTTGTACATACCATGTAATAGTAAATGTATTCATATTAATCTCCGACGAATGATTCTTTAACTCTTTTCCAGAATGGAAAAGGACGGAAGCGAGCAAAACGAATCTTTTCTTCAGCTACTCGATATTGTATAGACTTTACTTTTTTCTGAACTAAAAATCGATGGTCGATCGTAATATGGAAATCTACATCGTTTACGGGTTTTAGTATACACGTATGATGCTGTGGCAAAACGAGCGGTGAACCTATCGTTCGGAAAACTCGATTGTTTATAGAAGCCATTTCTGATAATTGTATAGATGCAAGGGACGGGTGGATGATTGCTCCACCGAGTGCTTTATTATACGCTGTACTTCCTGAAGGAGTTGAAATACAAAGACCATCGCCTCTGAATGTTTCAAATTTTTCTCCCTTGATCTCAACATCCATGACGAGGGATCCTTCCACACTTTTCACCGTACATTCGTTAACAGCTAGATATCGTTTCTCATCTAACCCATCAATATATCTTACTGTAACCTCTAATAATGGATATTCAACAATTTGAAAAGGTGTTTTTGCGATATGTATAACGAGCTTTTCCACCTCTTCAGGCAACCAGTCTGCAAAAAAACCAAGGTGACCGGTATGGACACCAACAAAAGCAGTTTTGTCGATGCGATGTACATAATGATGGAACGCGTGAAGCAATGTTCCATCACCACCAACTGTTATCACAATCTCAGGCTCTTCTTCTTCATAAACCAGTTCAAATTCTTCAAGATATGCCCGAATTTTTTCTGTTAAGATATTGGATTTATTATCTCCTTTTGATACGATGGCAAATTTCATTCTCTCTCCATCCTTTATGATCCTAAATTAGTTTCATTGGATTTATCATTGCGTTCCAAAAACACAAGCTGAGCTTCTTGAATTTCCCCTTTGATCTGAGACATCTCTTCGTCTAATCTGTTTGCCGCTTCTGCCGCTCTTTGTAGCCTTTGACGAATATCTTCAGGAATTTGTCCTTGATACTTATAATTCATAGAGTGTTCGATCGTAGCCCAAAAATTCATAGCTAGTGTTCGGACTTGAACTTCTACAAGAATCTTCTTTTCTCCATCTAATACTTGAACGGGATACTCGATAACGATATGGTACGAACGATAACCACTTGGTTTTTTATGTGTGATATAGTCGCGTTCTTCTACAATCGTAAAATCATTGCGCTGCCTGAGAAGATTTATTACGGTTTTTATATCATCAGTAAACTGACACATGATTCGAAGTCCCGCTAAATCTTGAATTTCCGTTTCTAAATGTTGATCGGGAATGTTCTTTTGATAGGCCTTGTTCACGATTGACTTGATGGGTTTCACTCTTCCAGTAACAAACTCAATGGGACAATGCTGATTTGATTTTTCAAATTGCTCACGCATTCCTCTGAATTTAATCTTAAGCTCATCAACAGCTTGCTTGTACGGAATTAATAGAGCTTCCCAGTCCATGCTCATTGGGCTTTTTCCTCAGTTCCAAAAATCTTGATCACTTCATCTTCCATCTGTTGCCCATAGTTAGCATTTCCTTGTATGTTGTCTGTTAAGAAGTCCATTTCTCTAGAGAAAGCAGTAAGTTCAAGCTCTTCTCTTTTTTGATTTTGAACAGCGAAAACGGCATCTTTTTGAAGAGCACTTTTCACTTCGTTCCAATGATTATGATCAATTGAGATATAAATGAATCCATCTTCATCCTCAAGAACATAGATGAATGCTAACCCATCAGAATCGACCAGCATTCTTTCGCTGTCTTTCCAGTCAGAAAGTCCTGTGTTTTCTTCATTCTCAATAAGCAAAATGAGCTTATTTTCTTTCCATGCAGTTGACTGCACATTCAATCGTCGTGGCATCATGTTAACAACCTCCTGTTTCTTCTTTTTTAGTGTAACACAAAATAGGAGTTTAATAAGAAATTGAGATGCAGGAATCGCTATGAGATAATAAGTTTACTTAAGTATAGCTACAGGGGGATAAACCAAGTGTCTCAAGAAATTGAAATTGAATTTAAGAATTTGTTATCACACCTTGAATTTTTAAAACTTATAGACGAGTTTGATGTGAAGCAAGAAGCTTTTCACAAACAGACCAACTATTATTTTGATACCCAACAATTTGACCTGAAACACCACAGAAGTGCTTTGCGTGTTCGAACAAAAATTAACGAATATACACTCACGCTAAAACAGAAATTAGATAAACATATTCTTGAAACCCATCAAACTGTTTCTAAAGATATTTTTGAAGGTCTATTAAACGGGAAACCATTGCCTTCTGGAGAGGTAGCTGATCACATACAAAAAATGAATATTGATGTGATGAAAATTACATATTTAGGAGAACTCACAACATTCCGTGCTGAGTTTCCTTACAAAGATGGCCTTCTCGTTTTAGATGAAAATCATTATTTAGGTAAAATCGACTATGAAATTGAATACGAATCTGCCGATTATACAAGTGGACTAAATAAATTTAATGATCTGCTAACGATTAAACAGATCCCTATTAGAGAAACAGATAGCAAAATTGCCCGTTTCTTTAATGAAAGCCTTAGAAATAAGTAAACTGATCATTTTAATACGTTAATCGATTTAGGAGGATATCTCTTGAATATTCAATCGTATAAAGCACTAATGGAAATCCAAGCACTGCAACAGTTGAATGTAAATCCGTCTTCTTCTGTTTCAAGTATGCAAAATACCGTTTCAAGTCCTTTTGCAGCCTTGTTGCAAGAGGCATATTCTAAAGTTGGTAGTACAACCGGGTCAGTGGATGCAGCACCTTTTAACCTTAATGCTACACAAATGCTCCAACCACTCACTGCAAATACTAGTGCACAATATTCATTACCAGCGACACCATCTGTTCCGATCACAACTGAAAAGTTAAACATTCCATCAAAAAATTTAGATGAGTTGATCGAAAACACTGCTAGAAAATTTGGTGTAGATCCTAACCTTATCCGTTCCGTCATCAAACACGAATCTAATTTTAGTACGACTGCCGAAAGTCATGCAGGTGCTCAAGGACTTATGCAACTGATGCCTGCAACAGCTAGGTCGTTAGGAGTTACAAACCCTTTCGATCCGATACAGAACGTGGAAGCAGGAACAAAATATTTAAAGATGATGCTCGATAAATATGATGGAAATCAAAAGCTTGCTCTTGCCGCTTATAATGCGGGTCCCGGAAACGTCGCAAAATATAACGGTATTCCTCCTTTTAAGGAAACCATTTCTTACGTAAACAAGATTATGAATACGTACCAATCACTCGTATAACCCTCAAATGCTGAGGGTTATTTTTATGAAATCTACACGCTGATTTTTGCCATTTTTAAAGAGACTTTGGAATATACAACTATCCTTGTCTGTTCATATTGTTTGCTTACCATTCATGAACCTTGCTACAATAAAATTACAAATTGACGCAAGGAGCTTTTGGACCATGTTTGACGAATCAAAAACACCATATGATCTATTGGGAAAAAAAGAGGGCATTGAAAAACTGGTTACGACTTTTTACAGCTTAGTTAGTCAAGACTCATTGCTTTCTCCACTTTTTCCTGTTGACTTAACTGAGACTGCCTATAAACAAACTCAATTTTTAAGTCAGTTTTTTGGCGGACCGCCACTATATACTGAGGAACATGGACATCCTATGCTCAGAGCGCGTCACATGCCTTTTCCGATAACAAATTCTCATGCAAAAGCTTGGATAGCTTGCATGGAAAAGGCGATGACGATTCAAAAAATAGATCCTGATTTGCAAAACATACTGTTAAGCCGATTAAAAATGACTGCTTTTCATATGGTTAATACAGAGGATTCAGAAAGGGGCGAGAATGCTGACACTGTATAATTCCAATTCCTTTTATGACGAACAAGAGAACATTAAAAACTATGCCTGTCAAAAGCCATTGGAAATCTATTCTGTCATCGATCCGCTATGCCCAGAGTGCTGGTCATTAGAGCCTGTTCTAAAAAAATTGCAAGTTCAATACGGCCATTATTTTACATTACGCCATTTTGTAAGTGGCAGCCTTGAATCACTCAATACGTATGTTCCTCGAAAAAAGGGGATAAACACTGCTGAACAGATTGCTGAAAAGTGGGAGAAAACAGCTTCCATTTCTGGTATGAGCTGTGATGGAGATGTGTGGTTGGAAAACCCTATTTCTGCCCCTCATAAAGCAACACTTGCCATAAAGGCTGCTGAGCTTCAAGGCAAGCAACAAGGCATGAAATTTCTAAGAAAGCTTAGAGAAAACTTGTTTTTAAATAAACAAAACATTGGAAACGATGACGTCTTATTAGATATCGCCCGCTCGGTAAACTTGGATGAAGATGAATTTTTAAGTGATCTTTCATCTGAAGCAACAATTAAAGCTCTTCGTTGTGATTTGAAATTCACCCAAGAAATGGATGTTACTCAAATACCAACGCTTATTGTTTTCAATGACAAAACAGATGACGATGGGATTAAAATATCCGGCTGTTATTCTTACGACGTTTATGTACAAATCCTAAAAGAAATGTCTGATGTTCCTTTAGAGCCTTCTCCGCTTCCTGAATTAGAAGACTTTCTTTCTACTTACTCATTTGTAGCAACAAAAGAGGTCTCTGTAGTATATCAAATCAGTTGTGAAGAAGCTGAAAAAAGATTAAAACGCCTCGTTCTGCAACAAAAAGTTGAACGTGTACCGGTAAAGTACGGAACATTTTGGAGATTTCTCCCTAACCGCTGATTTATTTCAGCGGTTTTTTTTTATTAGCTTTTTTAACAATAGTCTTTATTATTCGGACACGCTTTGCATATCCTGTCCCTACATGAATAAACATGTACAAAGGGAGGGAGATTTTTATGTATTTGATTATGTTTTTGCTTAGCTTACTTTCACTTGCAGGGAGTTTTTATTTTTTTGTGCTCTCTCTGCTAAACATGGCACCAAAAATTTTAGCAATACCTGGACTATTTATCGCCGTACTACTCACAACACTCTGCTATAACTACCGATCAAAACTAAGAAGAATAGGCTAGAACAACATAACAAAATCCTGCCCAGAAAATTGGACAGGATTTTTTTGTTTATTTCTCAAAAAGCAGTTCTTCCATCTCATCAAGAATTGATTCAAAAACTTTAAGAGCATTTTCAATTGGTTCTGGTGTAGTCATATCAACACCAGCTTTTTTCAATACTTCGATCGGATAATCAGAGCTTCCTGCTTTTAAGAAATCTAGGTAACGGTCAACAGCTGGTTTTCCTTCATCTAAGATCTGTTTCGACAAGGAAGCAGCTGCGCTAAATCCTGTTGCGTATTGATAAACATAGAAATTGTAATAGAAATGAGGAATTCTAGCCCACTCTAGACCAATTTCCTTATCAATTACGAGATCTTCACCAAAATATTTAACGTTCAGATCGTAATAGATTCTCGTTAACAGTTCTGGAGTTAGCGGCTCACCATTCGCGGCACGAACATGAATTTCTTGTTCGAACTCTGCAAACATCGTCTGACGGAAAACAGTGCCTCTAAATCCTTCCAAATGGTGGTTTAACAAGTACAACTTTTCCTTCTTATCAGAAGTTTTTTCTAACATATAATGATTCAATAAAGCTTCATTACAAGTCGATGCTACTTCTGCAACAAAAATTGAATAATCCGCATAAGGATAAGGCTGATTCTCACGTGTATAGTAACTATGAACAGAATGTCCGATCTCATGAGTGAGAGTGAACAAGTTGTTGACGTTATCTTGCCAGTTCATTAGGATATACGGCATCGTACCATAAGCCCCTGATGAGTATGCACCACTTCGCTTACCAGCATTCTCATGCACATCGATCCAGCGCTTCTCATAACCTTCTTTTACGATCTGTTTATACTCTTCACCCATTGGATCTAAACTATCAAGGACAAGCTGCTGAGCCTCTTTAAAGCTCACTTCCATCTTGGCATCCTTAACAAGTGGCGTATAAAGATCATACATATGAAGTTCATCTAGTCCTAGTGCTTTTTTACGAAGGCGAACATAACGATGCAACAAACCAAGGTTATCGTTTACTGTTTTAACTAAATTATCATAAACTGCTTCAGGAATGTTATTGTTGTTTAGTGCTGCTTCACGAGCTGAACTAAACTTTCTTGTTTTTGCAAAGAAATTATCTCGTTTAACTGTTCCAGCAAGTGTACTTGCAAATGTATTTTTGTAAGAATCATATGTGCCATATACAGCTTTAAAAGCATCTTCTCTCACTCTGCGATCTGAGCTTTCTAAAAAGCGGATATATCGTCCATGAGTAACTTCAATCTCTTCCCCGTTCTCATCTTTAACAATTGGGAATTTAAGATCAGCATTATTTAGCATACCAAATGTGTTGCTTGACGTATTGGCTACTTCTCTAACATCCGCTAAGAGTGCTTCTTCTTCTTTAGAGAGTACGTGAGGACGCTGACGGTTAATCTCATCTAAAGCTTGTTTATACAACTTCAAAGGTTCATGACTTTGTAAAAATTGAACCAATGATTCTTCAGATAAAGATAGGATTTCTGGCACTGCAAACGACACTGTACTGCTAACTTGTGTTGCCAAGTTCGAAGCACGGTCATTCAACCCTTGGTAAAAGGAGTTAGTTGTATCTTGGTCGTATCTCATATGAGCGTATGTATAAAGTTTACCAAGCTTTTTAGTTACTTCATCTTGCTTTTGGAAGTATGAAAAAAGGGTTTCGGCAGACTCTCCAAGTCTTCCTTGAAAAGATTTTAATTCAGGCAGCAAGTTTTTTGTTTCATCGAATTCTTTTTCCCATACATCGTCTGTCGCATATATTGCTTCTAAATCCCACGTATCTGAAACAGGGACTTCATTACGTTTAGGCAATGATTTTGTTTTTGTTTGAGACATACATACACCTCCAGGTAGATTAAAGAGAATAGTAGGAATACTTTCTCCTTATATATATCTACATATTACCAGAAAATGCTTATGCAAAGTCAAAAATTACGACTTTTCACTGAAAATTTCGTCTAGTTTTAACGCCTCATCCAACGTTTTTGGATAGTGAACGAGTTGAAGCTTTCGATAAGTTCCCTCTGACACTTTTTCGAGCAATTGATGATTCACTAAGAAAGAAAGGTAGTTCTCGACAGCATCTCTCCAAGATTCTTTAAGATAAGGAAAATCTCGTATCTGAAGAATACGTTTTTGAATCAATCGCTGAAATTCTTGTTCGATAAAATTAGTGGAAAATAATGTGGTCGGCAACTTTTCAATCAGGAACAATAGATATGTCTGCCATAAATAAGGTGATGTTTCGATGTGATAAAAGTCATTAGTGGGAATACCCGCAATAGAAGGAAACAATGTTAGGGTATGATGATTGAAATACAAAACTTTCTTCATATACATTACAGCTGGAGATGTGTTCTTAAAAGCTGTTGTTCTCCACGTATATTTTTGCTTTTTCCAAAGAACGTTGTGATTAACGTTATGAGTTTCTAGATTCAAAAACGTTCGTGACAACCAGAGGACATCACAACACTTGTTCGTTGAAAAAACATAACCATGGGCAACAACTTTCTTTTGTGATAGAGGAATAATATTTCTAAGCAGAAAAAACTGTTCTTTAAGAGGACAATAATAATTTAGATATAGCTGGCCGTTGCTATCCTTTTTAGCAGCAGATAGATCGGAGCACTGGATATAATAAAGATCCAGTCCTTTTTGTTTGATCCGTTTCATACCAAAGATCCAGTCGGAGGCTAGGTTAAGAGCCTGATAACCTGATATTCTTTTTCTCAGATCTTCAGGTGTAATCGTTGCACACTGAAACTCGATGACATGCTGGTTTTCTTGAAGAAACAAATCAGGACGCTGCTTAATATCACGGATATAATACTCCAGAATCGTTTTTTCATTTACATGTGTAAGCCATTTATACAAGCCTTTTTTTCCAAGGAGATGATAATCCGTTTCTCCTTCATGAAAACCTTCACATTCTTCAAAAGAATGATGAGCAAAGTGCCATGTCTTTTTTGTTCCACATTTCGGTATGACTTTATTATGACAGACGGGGCATCGTAATTTTCCTGATTTATTTTTCAGATACCATTCTTCCTTTGTTATTTCTCCAACCATATCAACGTACTGATCATTAAAAAGAGCGACTAACAATTTGTTTCACCTCCACACTCATCATAATGAACGATGATTGCAGAAACTTCACTTCTTCATTTTCTCTAGATCGTTATTGAAATGATTGATTATTGATAAAAACACTCAGTGAAAAAAACAAAAACCGATTTCAAGGTAGCTGAAATCGGTTATATCTTATAATTTAAAATATTGTTGTACGTGATCTAATGCTGCCTCTGAAACAATTGTTTTTCCATACTCTTGTATACGGTAAACAGATAGATCAGAGTCATTTCCGTATTCCAATAGCTGGGCTAATAGATCGTCTTGTTCTCGATCTGAAGTTTCCACATTAAATGTCACATACAAATAATATTTACCCTCGAAGTGAAACAGCGAATTCTCAAAAGACGAAGAATCAATCGTATGACTTAAAGAGATAACATCTTCAAAGTCACCAAAAGAAATGAGGAAGGATAAATAGTCTTCTTCTGTTTCTTCTAATTCATCAAAATCTTCTTCTACTTGAAACTGTTGATCTAATATTTGTTCAATATTCTGATCAACGGGTAAATCCAATTTATCATCGCCTATAGGTAGCTCAATCTTTTTACCGTCTTTGGACATTTGAGCACGAGTTACAATTATTTCAAGACCTTTATCCAGAGCCTGAACTTGAATCCACAGTGGACCTTCTAATGGAAACTGCTCTTGCTGATGTGCTTCGTCCATCATTTCCCAAAAGAGTTCTTCTCCTCTTTCGCGATCAGACCATATTTCTTCACGATCGAAACCGCGATCTTCAATATCTCTGTACGTAATGAAAAATTTAATGGTGAACTCATTCACTCTTTCAATTTCCATTTCTGCTTCTCTCCCTTCTCTCCGGTTTGTTCGTGAAGGGATAAATACCCCTAGAAAAAAGCAATTCTTATTTCTAATCGTTCTCCGTCGAAAACTACATCAATCACAATTAAACCTCTTGTACCTTATTCTATGACAAAACGGAAAATATGGAAATAAAAAAGGCCTGTATAAACTGCCCTTTTTTGCACCTGTACACACGTCGAATCTTAAGCTCTCAACTTGACGGAGCAGGTCAAGCTGGACTATAATTCAAAGGTCTTTAAGGTTAACATATTGTACCATAATACAAGTGAAATTTCATTATTTACGGGGGGTTTACGTTTGGAAACAGAATTTCTGATATCATTGTTGCAAATCATTGCAATTGATATCCTTCTTGGCGGAGACAACGCTATTGTAATTGCCCTTGCCAGTAGAAACTTACCAGAAGCTCAAAGAAATAAAGCCATTTTCTTAGGAACTGGACTAGCTATTGTTGTTCGTGTAGTACTAACCATTGTAGCTGTTTATTTATTAAATATTCCTTTCTTATATCTTGCAGGAGGAATTTTACTTCTAATTATTGCTTATAAGTTAATTTTAGAAGAAGATGACGAGCTTGATGTTAAAGCGGGCAAGAACCTATCTGATGCTGTAAAAACAATCGTATTTGCAGATATTGCGATGGGACTTGATAATGTACTTGCAGTCGCCGGGGCTGCACATGGAAATATCGTGTTAGTAGTGATTGGACTTTTAGTATCAGTTCCTATCATTATATGGGGAAGTAAGATAATATTGCACTTTATGGAAAGATTCCCTGTTTTAATTTATATTGGTGCTGGAGTACTTGCTTTCACATCAGCAGGAATGATTGTTGAAGAACGAATGATCCATTCCGTATTTGAAGGTAATGATGTTCTGAAATACGGTTTATATGTATTTTTAGTAGTAGGCGTGATTCTTGCGGGTATTTTAACGAATACTTTCAAAAAGAAACGAGCCAATTAGTCTAAAAAGAAGTCCATGCGCTATAAGTGCATGGACTTCTTTTAAAAAAGTACAATAAAAAACTTCCGCTATCGGATAGCGGAAGTTTTTCTTTATTCATTGACAAGACGCTGTGCTTCCATAAGCTGAAATGTACGTACACGTCTTGGCAAGAAACGACGAATTTCGTCTTCGTTATAACCAACTTGCAAGCGTTTTTCATCCAAGATAATAGGTCTACGCAATAATCCAGGATGGTCTGCAATCAATTGGTATAAGTCTTGCAATGGCATGGATTCGAGATTGATGTTAAGTTCCTGGAACGTTTTTGAACGAGTAGAAATAATCTCGTCTGTACCGTCCTCTGTCATTCTCAAGATTTGCTTAACTTCTTCTATTGATAAAGGTTCTGAAAAAATATTTCTTTCTTGATAAGGAATGTCATTCTCTTTTAACCATGCTTTTGCTTTACGGCATGATGTACAGCTCGGCGAAGTAAATAGTGTGACCATAGTGGAACTCTCCTTCCCCTCTCTCTGATTTAGGCACTTTAAAAAAGTTATTAAATCATTCATAGTATACTACACATTTTACATTTTCGGTAGAGGTTATACAGACTTTTGTACATTTTTACGAATTTGTCATACAAATGTAATACATCTACAAAATATTCTACACAACTTTTCCGTATCTATATATATAGACGTATTACCCAAGAATAAGTTTCATAAAACATAAAAAAAGAATATGTTAATTATTCGTTTGCTTCATAACGTATTTGATCATGATTAAGGTAGATCAAAAAAAGGGCTGTTAGAAGAAGCATACCCTCCTTTTAACAGCCCTATCTTATGCAATTGTTTTCTTTACTTGTGAAGCAGGGCCTTTTCTAGAAATGCTTGGGTTAAATTTCTTAAGATTCTTCTTAAGCATTTCTTTCCAAAGTTCTCGTTTTGTTTTTTTCTTCTTGTCTTTTTGTTTCATGACATTTCATCCTCCTTTAAAAAGGAAAATCGTATTACTCTGAAGCAGGTTTTCCGGAAGAATCTGTTGACTCATCATCAACGACCTCAGGCTTAGGTACTGCATTCTCTGTATCTAAAGTTAACACTTCACTTGCAGGCTGATAGGACTTACCGTACAATTCACTATCTTTGTACGTGTGTATTTCATTATACGTCTTTTTCATGTTTTCATAAATAGTTTCTTCGGATTCTTTAGTTGGTGACCAAAAAAGAATCTCCATCTCATTCACTTCATCTGTAGCGAGTGAGCGCCTTCTGTACCCTATACTAGATGCATGTTCAAATCCTTCCCGAGTGTAGAACCGTAACCTTTTTTCTGTATCAGTATCTTCATAATCGACTGGCTCAACTTCTAAGATGATCGGTTTCCCTTTTGCTTTTAACTTTTCGATCAGTTTATGGCCGAGACCTTGACCTCTAGCATCTTTTGAAACAAATAAGTAATCAATAAAAACAAAATCAGTGAGTTCTACATACATCAAAACGTGATATTGGCCTTCATCTTTGTGATAGATGTCACTCTTCTCGTCTAATAATAATTCCATGTGTTCTTTAGATTTCATCTCTTCAATCGGAAAATATTGATTTAATTTCTCATACCAGTTCATTTTTTCCCCATCATCTCCTTAGATTTTAGTGATAATATATAGTTTTCCCTCTTTCTTCCTTTGTTATCATGAGATACAATAAAGAAAGAAGTACGTGGTGAACTCTTTGTGAAAAGGAGGAGTCCTCATTTGATTTCATTCTTTACCGATTTAACCTTGCTAGCACTTTGTGTTGTTGGAATCACAGCCCTGATGGGAAGCATCTCCCAATTCATTGCTGTAAAATTGTTTGGCGGTAAAAAAATTTTTCATTTTGTGGATAAATCGAAGTCTTTTCAAGAAAACTGGAGACCTGTTAAAAGAAGATAAAATGCGAACAACCCGTGAATTTTGGGTTGTTTTTTACATTTCAAGTCCGAACTACTTTATAATATAAGGGTAGCATACATAATAGAGGTGTACAAATGCATAGAAACCTTAGAACGTTTATCAACCAATTAAGATCTGAAAAAGAAATTGTAGAAATTCATACAGAAGTGGATCCTTATCTAGAAATCCCTGAAATCCATAGACGTGTGATCTCAGAAGAAGGACCAGCTCTTCTGTTTACAAATGTTAAAGGTAAGAATATTCCTGTTGTAACGAATCTTTTTGGAACAATAAAACGAGTAGACATGGCTTTTGGTCCAAAACCAGAGCAGCTCGTAAAAGAACTTGTAGGGTCTATTGATGAGTTAATGCCTCCCTCCCCTTCTGTATTATGGAAGAAAAAAGGCATGATCAAGGATGTTTTATCACTTGGCACGAAAACAGTGAACAAAAATAAAGCTCCTTTATTAGAAACTTTTACTACTAATGTTAACATGCAAGACCTGCCAGCATTAACGGGCTGGCATTTAGACAGCAATCCATTCGTAACCCTGCCACTCGTGTATACGGAACATCCTGATAAACATGAACACAATCTTGGTATGTACAGAATTGAGATCAAAGAAAAAAATAAGACGGGAATTCACTGGCAGATTCACAAAGGTGGAGGCTTCCATCATTATGCCGCTGAACAAAAAAATGAAGCTTTGCCTGTGACGCTGTTTCTAGGTGGACCTCCTTCCCTAATGATCTCAGCGATCGCTCCTCTTCCTGAAGCTGTTCCTGAGCTTATGTTTTCCTCTATGTTAATGGGAGAAAAATTAAGTCTTGCACATGTTGATGGCCATCCTCATCCTTTAATTGCAGAGGCAGAGTTCGCGTTTGGAGGAATCGTTCCGCCGCATGTCCGAGAACCTGAAGGACCTTTTGGCGATCATTATGGTTATTATTCATGGGCACACGATTTCCCTGTATTTAACGTTGATAAAATGTGGAAGCGAAAAGATGCCATCTATCCTGCAACAGTGGTCGGAAAACCAAAACAAGAGGATTATTTTATCGGAGAATATCTGCAAAGATTGATGAGTCCACTATTCCCTGTTGTTATGAACGGAGTACGAGATCTTTGGACGTATGCAGAAACAGGCTTTCATGCACTTGCAGGGGCTGTCGTCCGCGAATCTTATTATAAAGAAGGTTTGGCACACGCTTTTCGTATTATGGGTGAAGGACAACTAACGCTAACGAAATTCTTGATGGTAACGAATAAGCCTGTTAACCTGCAAAATTTCGCAGAACTTGCAGAAGGGGTACTTGAGAGGTTTCTTCCTGAACGTGACCTTTTGATTATCCATGATACTTCTATGGATACTCTTGATTATACCGGCCGTAAGTTCAATACAGGTTCAAAAGCAATCATGACTGGATTAGGTGAACCTGTCCGCGAACTTAAACGCACTTATGATGGTGGTACCATTTCAGGCATCCATGACGTTGGCGTATTTTGTGGTGGGTGTTTAACGGTAAGTGGACCATCATTTGAAGAAGCACCTGACTTTGCAGAAAAACTGCTTGAGAATGGTCACGACTCTTTCAAAGATTGGCCGTTAGTTTTCCTAGTTGATGATGCATCCATTGCAGCAACACAGGCTGAATTTTTGTGGACAACCTTCACACGATTCGATCCAGCATACGATGTATACGCGAAGAGTACGATAGACAGAAATCGTATTAAATATGAAGGAACAATCATTATTGATGCTAGAATGAAGCCGTTCTATCCTGATGTGGTTGAAACTCGTGAAGATATAGATAAATTAGTGACTGATCGTTGGGATGAGTACTTTAAAAAGTAATCCCAATATACTTCAGCAGCAAAAAAAGAAGCGTTGCGGCTTCTTTTTTTGCTTATTTTAGTTGATAAATTGTCCAAATGGTGTTAATGTATATAACAATATACATTTTTAGAGAAAGGAGAAATCATATGCGAAATATTAGCTTACTTGATTTATATAACCACCCTCATGTACAAAAATATGTGAAGCGCTCTGGAATGGTTCATGCCATCTCAACAGCTTATCATGCATACCGTTTGTCTAAAAAATATGGTGTGAATCCTGATTTAGCAACAAAGGCTGCTTTTCTTCATGATATTGGTCACTATACATGGTATAAGAACGGTCATTGGGACTATGACATGTACAAAGAAAATGATATTCATGCGATTAAAGGGGCAGAACGCGCACATCGAATTTTAGTTTCTCTTGGTGAAGATCGAAAAAATGCAAAAGAAATTGCTCTTGCTATTCTACTGCACACCGATTCCTATCTACCTGCTGGCTCACTTAACCTTAATCCGTTGCAAAAAGTTGTTGCTTTAGCTGACGAAGCAGATGAAGAACCAGGCGGAAGCCACCACTATCGTACGATTAGTGATATGAAAGCTATAACCATGATCAAAAAATTAGATGAAATGGTAGATGAATATCATGAAGAAGAAAAAGTAAAACACTCTGTTTCCTAAGGAAGGAAAAGAGTGTTTTTAACATTCTTACATATTTTATTAATAAGCTACAAATCCAATAGCTTTTTCACTCGAATACGTTCCGATCGTGCTTCCAAAACGAGTATAGATCACTTTTGGAAAACTAGATAACGAGAATAATTCTTCAAATTCTTTTATCACTTCATCCGTAGAAGGAAAACTATGAATGAGGTAAAGTGTCTTTTCAGGGTTTTCTTCTCTCCATTCAGAGATATATTCTTTCATTTTCGAAAGACCCTTCTTACTTCCTCTAAACTTACCAATCGTTTCAACCACTCCATCTATGATCGAAATCATCGGTTTAATATTTAACATTCCAGCGATAGCCCCTTGAACAGCAGATATTCTTCCACCTTTTTTCAAGTTTTCTAAAGTTTCAAGCAGTACGTAAGCTTTAATGCCTGATTTCGTATTCTCTAAGCTATTTACAATTTCATTGATCGTCATACCTGCACGTGCTAATTCAATCGCTTCATTCAATAAGATTTGTACACCACCTGAAGCGATACCGGAATCTAGAATGATTACTTTTTCTTGTTCTTCTTCAGTTAACATGCTCTTTCCGATCGTAGCACTTTGAACCGTTCCACTTAAATTAGATGAGATGCCGATATATAGGACATCATGGCCTTTATCTACTTCCTTTTGAAAGGCTTCATAAAAAGATTGTGGAGATGGCTGACTTGTTTTCGGCAGTTCTGGTTCCATACTCATACGTTTATAAAATTCATCTTCAGTAATATTCACGCCATCTAAATAATGGTCTTCTCCAAATTGTACATTCAAAGGTACAACGGTTAACGAATAATCCAGTTTCTCAAGATCTATTTTAAGGTCACTTGCGCTATCAACTATAAAACTAAGGTTCATATTGTTCTACCCCATTTCTGCTTCTGAATCAATTATTAGGGATGTATAAAGAATTGTATACGCTTTACACACTTCTAATAGTTTAACATAAAAACGACCTCCTGTATTATAGGAGATCGTTTTAAATGTGTTAATTCTGTTGCTTTACAGCTTCTTCATCATAAAGGTGACATGCTACCCAATGACCTTCTCTAGCTTCTTGCCATTTAGGCTTAACAGCTGCACACACATCCATTGCGTGTGGGCAACGTGTACGGAAACGGCAGCCACTTGGAGGGTTGATCGGACTCGGAACATCTCCCTCTAAGATGATACGTTCACGGCTTCTTTCAAGTTCAGGATCCGGAACTGGAATCGCTGATAAAAGAGCTTGTGTATACGGGTGAAGCGGTTCTTCATAAAGCTCATCACTTGTTGTAAGCTCGACGATATTACCTAGGTACATTACACCTACACGATCAGAAATATGTTTAACCATAGATAGATCATGGGCAATAAATAGGTAAGTAAGTCCTCGCTCTTTTTGCAGTTCCATCATCAAGTTAACAACTTGTGCTTGAATGGATACGTCAAGAGCTGAAATTGGCTCATCAGCAATAATAAAGTCTGGATCTACGGCTAGCGCACGAGCAATCCCAATACGTTGACGCTGTCCACCTGAGAATTCATGCGGGTAACGGTTTGCGTGCTCTTTATTTAATCCTACTGTTTCAAGAAGTTCAAAAACACGATTTTCACGATCTTTCTTTGTTTTCGCTAATCCGTGGATATCGATACCTTCAGCAATGATATCCTTAACTGTCATACGCGGGTTAAGAGAAGCGTATGGATCTTGGAAAATCATTTGCATTTTGCGGTTAAACTTCTTTAACTCAGAGCGAGACTTTTTATCATGAACATCATCGCCCTCGTAAAGAACTTCACCTTCAGTAGCATCATATAGACGAATAATTGTACGTCCAGTTGTAGATTTACCACAACCTGACTCACCTACAAGTCCAAGTGTTTCTCCTTTATAGATATCAAAGGAAACATCATCTACAGCTTTTAGTACACCCTTTTTTCCAGCTGGGAAATACTTTTTAAGATTTCTTACTTCTAATAATTTTTCTCTTTCTACTACTGCCATTATCGAGCACCCCCAACTAATGCCTCTTCCGGCGGTTCAACTTTTGGCGCTCGCTCATCTAACAACCAGCAAGCTGCTTTGTGAGAAGAAGATACCTCTGTAGCTTCAGGCATATTTTCCAAACAAACTTCCATTGCATATGGACAACGCGCTGCAAACGGACATCCTTTTGGAGGATTCATAAGATCAGGCGGTGTTCCTGGAATTGCTAAAAGTTCTTTTGAATCAGCATTTATCTTCGGCATTGATGCCAATAGTCCCCAAGTGTAAGGATGCTTCGGCTTATAAAAGATTTCATCGACTGTTCCAGTCTCAACGATCATACCACCGTACATTACAGCTACACGTTGAGCTAAGTTAGCTACTACACCAAGGTCATGTGTGATCAAGATAATCGCTGTACCTGTTTTATCTTGTAGATCACGCATCAAGTCAAGTATCTGTGCTTGAATGGTAACGTCTAGTGCAGTTGTCGGTTCATCCGCAATTAATACTTTAGGGTTACAAGCTAGAGCGATAGCAATTACTACACGTTGACGCATCCCACCTGAAAATTGATGAGGATACTCTTCCACACGAAGCTCAGGATTAGGAATACCAACAAGTTTCAAAAGATTAACTGATCTTTCTTTTGCTTCACTTTTACTCATGTTTTGGTGTTTGCGAAGACCTTCCATGATCTGTTTTCCGATTGTCATCGTCGGATTTAGAGAAGTCATTGGATCTTGGAAGATCATTGAAATTTCAGCACCACGAATTTTTTCCATCTCACGTTCAGAAGCTTTTGCAAGGTCTTTTCCTTGAAACTTAATCGACCCTTGCTTGATCGAACCGATTTTATTTGGTAAAAGTCTCATGATTGATTTAGAAGTTACTGACTTGCCAGAACCAGACTCACCAACGATGGCAAGTGATTCACCTTTATCTAATGTAAAGCTAACGCCACGAACAGCTTTAACTTCTCCCCCATACGTTTGGAAGGAGACATGAACATTATCTAACTCTAATAGTTTTTCCATTTATATAATCCCCTTCCTATTTTCTCATTTTAGGATCAAGTGCGTCACGAAGACCATCACCAAGAAGGTTAAAGCTGATCATCAAGATACACATTACTGATGCAGGAAAAATTGCTAAATGCGGATAGATTCGAATTGATTTAAATCCATCTGATATTAATGATCCAAGCGATGCCGTCGGCGGCTGAATTCCTAAACCAATAAAACTTAAGAATGCCTCAGAGAAAATTGCCCCAGGAATTGTAAATGTACTCGCAACAATTATTGCTCCTAACGTATTTGGCAACAAGTGTTTAGAGATCAATCGTCCGTTTGCAGAACCTAAAGTCTTAGAAGCTAAAACAAATTCACGATTTTTCAATGAAATGACTTGTGCACGGACTATACGTGACATCCCGATCCACCCTGTAATAACGAGTGCGAGTGTTATTGAGAGTATTCCAGGATCAAGAATGATAATGAATAAGATAACAACAACTAGTTGTGGAATACCAATTAGTATTTCAACTATACGTTGCATGATATCATCTGTTCTTCCACCATAAAAAGCAGAAACCCCACCGTAAGTTACACCAACAATCAAGTCGATTGCAGCTGCAAGAAATGCGATGTATAGTGAAATCTGAGTACCTTTCCAAACTCGTGTCCATTGGTCACGTCCAAGGCTATCAGTTCCGAACCAAAAGTAATCACCTTTAGGAACATTCTTCATTTCATATTGGTTTACATCACGAATGTCTACTCCGTTTAATCCCAAAAATTCTATTTTTTCGAGTCCAGGAATTTTAGGAGGTAAATTTGACCTCATTAATTCCTGATCGTCAATCCCATACTTACTTAACACCGGAGCAACAAAAGAAAAGATTATGATAAACACGATCGCGAATAATCCTAACATTGCCCCTTTATTTTTTTTCAAACGTCTAAAAGCATCTTGCCAAAAGCTTAAACTTGGTTTTAAAATCTCTTCTGCTTTATTCGAATCAAGATTAGCTGGGCGGAATAAATCAGGTGTTAGTTTACGTTCTGACATACTCATTATGATTTACCTCCTGCTACACGAATACGAGGGTCGATAATTCCGTATAAAATATCTACTACTAATATGATTACAACAATTAAAAAGCTAAAGAATAATGTTGTACCCATAATAACCGGATAGTCATTAACCGTAATTGCTTTTACGAACTGCTCTCCAATTCCAGGAATGGAGAAAATATTTTCAATTACTAGCGAACCTGTTATAAGGGCCATAGCCATAGGACCTAATATCGTAATAATTGGAATCAAACTATTTCTTACACAGTGCTTAAAGATTACTGCTTTTCTACTAACTCCCTTAGATCTTGCCATTAAGATATAATCAGTTCCTAAAATTTCGAGCATTTCAGTACGCATAAAACGAGCTACTGTCGCAATAACTCCTACGGATAAAGAGAAAGCTGGTAATATGTGGTACTCAGGTCCGTTCCAAAAGGCTACTGGTAGCCACTGAAGTTTTACTCCCACAAAGTATTGCAATAGTCCTGCAAATACGAATGAGGGAATAGCAATACCTAGAACCGCTATGACCATAGCCCCATAATCAAGAAACGTATTATGTCTCAATGCAGCAATGATACCTAATAGTAGTCCTACAAGAGTACCGAAAACTAGAGCCTCAAAACCAACAGTTGCTGATGGTCCCATACCATTAACGATTAATGAATTAACGGTACGCCCATCGAACTGAAACGTATACCCTAAATCACCCTGTGCCAATTTTCCTAAATAATTTATATATTGAACAGGCACCGGGTCATTTAACCCGTATTTTTCATTTAATGCGTACCTTTGAGTTTCCGTTAACTTGTCTTGGTTGTTAAATGGAGAACCCGGTAACAACTTCATTAAAAAGAATGTAATCGTTGCAATGATCAGCATTGTTAAAAACATGTATAAAACTCGCTGTGTGATATAACGCAACATTACAAACACCTCCCCCAAATGTTTCAAGCCTTAATATTTTGAAATCTTTCTGTAATATCTATCTTAAGGGACAAAATATTTTATATCAATAGAAAATATTCTTTTTTCGACATTTTCTGATTTCTTTTTTGATTAATAAAAATTTCCATCTGTCCTTTTCATGGCAAAAAAGAGAGTACATGTCAGGAACACATGTACTCTCCTGAGAAAAACTATTTACTATTTTGCAATAAAACTAATTATTGTTGCTTACCTTCGATATACATCCACTTGTAAGAAGTATCTGCACCGAATAGGTGATGTACGATACCTTTAACGTAAGGTTTACGTAGACCAGTTAGACCTCTTTGGTAAATAGGAGAGATTGCTTGATCTTCAAATAATACTTTCTCAGCTTCAAGCATCATTTCCCAACGCTTGTTAACGTCAGTTTCTTTTTTCGCTCCGTTTACTAACTCATCATACTTAGGGTTAGAGTATTCCATTTGGTTATGAGCTCCACCAGTTACAAACATATCGATGAAAGTCATTGGATCTTGATAGTCAGGACCCCAACCAGCATAAGAAATATCATATTCTCCGTTAGACTCTAACTCAAGCTTTTGCTTGAATGGTTGTGCTTTAATAGAAACTTTCAAACCAGGAAGATTCTTTTCTAATTGGTTCTTAATGTACTCTCCATCTTTCTTAGCACCGTCAGAATCGTAGTTTAAGAATTCAATTGAAACTTCTTTTTTACCAATTTCTTCAAGTCCTTTTTCCCAAAGTTTTTTAGCTTCTTTAGGATCGAATTTACCAAAGTCTCCGTTTGTTTTACGGAAATCTTCGTTTCCTTCAGGGCTGAACGTGAACTCACCAGGAACTAGGTAGTATGCTGGCGTAGATCCATTGTTAAGTAATACATCAACTAATGATTTTTTATCGTAAGCCATATCAATCGCCTTACGGATGTTTACGTTTTTAAGTTCTTCTTTCTTTTGGTTGATACGAAGGAAGAATACTGTTGCTTCGCCACGTTTAGTTAAATCTTCGTTACCTGCGAACTGATCAACAAATTCAGAGTTCAATCCAACAGAGTCAACTTGACCTGTTTCATATAAGTTAACACCAGTAGCTACGTCTTTAACGATTTTCACGTTGATTTCGTCAAGCTTAACTGTGTCTTTGTCCCAATATTCATTGTTTTTCTTATACTGCCATCCTTCGTTATGCTTCCACTCAGAAAGAACGAAAGGTCCGTTGTAGATCATTGTGTTAGCTTCAAGAGAGAACTTATCCCCTTGAGATTTTACATATTCTTCTTTTTGCGGGTAGAACGTTGCAAATCCAGTTAGTCCTAGGAAATACGGAGCTGGAGCTTCTAATGTTACTTCAAGAGTAGTGTCATCAACAGCTTTAACACCTAGCTCTTCAACTTTACCATATAATGGGTCACCCTCAGTTTGGATTGCGTTAGCATTCTTTACAGGTCCCATGATATAAGCATACTCAGAAAGTGTATCTGGGTGTAATGCTTTTTGCCAAGCGTATACAAAATCTTTCGCAACTACTTGAGATCCATCGCTCCATTTAGCGTCTGGGTTTAATTTAAACGTGTAAACTGTTCCGTCTTCACTAACTTCATGACTTGCAGCTACACCTTCAGTTGGTTGGTTGTCTTTGTCAAGACGGTATAAACCTTCAAATACGTTGTTCATTACTTCGAATGAAACTGCGTCAGTTGCTTGTGAAGAGTCCATTGAAGGAATTTCTCCAGAATCAACTAGATTAAGTACTTGTGGCTCATTTGGCTTTTCAGTTGCTTTCTCGCCTTCGCCGCCTTTAGAATCGCTTGCCTTCTCTTTGTCTCCACCACTACATGCAGCTAAGAACATGCTTAGTACAAGTACTAATGTAAGAAGCAAAGACCATTTTGACTTCTTCATGAGTCGACCTCCCCTTTTTATCCTGTTAAATTGTTAGCAGATAAAAGCATCAAGAATTATCAGACATTTTCATCTACAAGTTCGATTATACAAGTTTTCAAACAATTGTGCATTTATTTTTTTTAAGAGTTTTACAAAAAGCCCATTATATTTACTTTTCCTTAACAAAAAATAGGTATATTTTCCTATTACTTAACAGGGGTTATTTTCTGATAATTCTACAAATTTTACCAAAAATATGTGTAAACTAGCATGAATATTACATTCTCGATTTTTTGTGAGGATAGAACATGCTTCACTTTGTAAGATAATTCGTCATTTTTATATTTCATTTGTTACAATGGGGATAAAGTCTGACGGTATAATTCAAAAAATATGGTACATTTCTTAATGTTTATGGTGTAATTTTTACTAGATGGAGGCTTCTACAGATGAACATACTTTTTAAGAGAATCCTGATCATATCAGCGTTCCCTATCGTGATAGCATTTGGCGTTAGTTTGATATCTTCCGGACCTTTTACCCTTGAAAAATACGTAAATACTTTATTTTATTTTTCATTGTCTATTGCTCTCATTGGCATCGCTCTATATGTAGCCAAAGGTGGATTCTTTGATTTTATTACGTACAGCTTTAAAAAAGTGGCTCGAACTTTATCCAGACATCCAGAGATCGATGATGTTGTTTCATTTAAGACTAACTTTCAAGTATCAGAGCGAATCAACGTCTCATATATGAAGTCGTTTTTATACAGCGGCCTACTTTTAACTTTTATAACAATTGCCGTTGCATATCTTCTATAATTTGTGTATACTACAAAAAATAAATGTTATATGCGATGAGAAAGAAGAGTACATGATGTGAAGCTCTCAGAGAGCCTGTGGTTGGTGAGAACAGGCAGTGAATCATGATGGAATGGGCTTTTGAGCATTCTGACCGAACCTTTATAGTAGGCTCAGGCGTGTAGATGTCCGCACGATATAATGGACAGCGTATCGGAACTTTTCCTGTACGTGTTAAAGTGATTTTCGGTATGTATGAAAATTATAAGGGTGGCACCGCGGTCCATTCGTCCCTTGCATAAGGCGACGAGTGGGCCTTTTTATATTGATTTTTAAAAAACAAAGGAGAGATGAATCATGTCTGTAATCTTCTCAGGCATTCAGCCGAGCGGAAATTTAACGATCGGCAACTACATTGGAGCAATGAGGCATTTTGTTGAACTTCAAAATGAACACGAATGTTATTTCTGCGTGGTTAATCAGCACGCTATTACAGTGGCACAAGATCCGGTTGAATTAAAAAGAAACAGCAGAAACCTAGCTGCGCTTTACTTAGCAGCAGGAATCAATCCTGAAAAATCAACAATATTCATTCAATCTGAAGTTCCAGCTCACACGAAGATGGGATGGATGATGCAATGTGTTTCTTATATTGGGGAATTAGAGCGCATGACACAGTTTAAAGATAAATCAACTGGAAAAGAAGCAGTATCTGCCGGATTATTAACGTATCCTCCTCTTATGGCAGCTGATATTCTTCTTTATAACACGAGTATCGTTCCTGTGGGAGATGATCAAAAACAGCATCTTGAATTAACACGAGATATAGCTGAACGATTTAATAAGAAGTACCGCGAGATTTTTGTGATTCCAGAGCCTCGTATTGCTTCTGAAGGTGCTAGAATCATGTCACTTGTGGATCCTGAGAAAAAGATGAGTAAATCGGATCCAAATCAAAATTCATTCATCTCTATGCTTGATGATGAATCTGTTATCTTAAAGAAAATTAAGCGTGCTACTACTGATTCAGAAGGTGTTGTTGCTTATGACAAAGAAAATAAACCAGGGATTTCAAACCTCTTAACGATCTATTCACAGTTATCAGGAGAAAGCATCAAATCTCTTGAAGAGAAATATGAAGGCAAAGGATATGGCGACTTTAAACAAGGTGTGGCAGAAGCTGTTATAAATGCTCTTAAACCTATCCAGGAACGATATAAAGAATATTTAGCATCAACTGAGTTGGATGACATTCTTGATTCTGGTGCTGAAAAAGCCAATCGTGTGGCGAACAAAACATTGAACAAAGCGGAGCGAGCAATGGGCTTAGCTCGTAAACGTGCTTAATAAAAAAGCAGTACAATCAAAAAACCAGCAGAAGTGGTCATTCGATCACCTGCTGGTTTTACTTTTTTCTAAAACTATTTGATTTCGTTCCTTAGTTCACTTGTGTACCGTTCTCAAGCTCCCAGATCTTTTCGAAATATGGTTGTCCTTTCACTAATCGCTCACACATATCCATATGTTGTTTGGACCAACCGCTTTTCAACTCACAGTATAACGCATCCCAAGCTTCGTCAAAATCCATCCTTTGAATTCTTCCGTATTGCTCTGGCATCCACTCTGTACACCAATACCTCATCTCAGCAACATTTTTTGTCGAGTGAAGCTGATCTAAAGCCATGAATAAAAGTTGTTTCAGTTGTCGCTCTTTGCGAGTTAACCCTCGCATGCTGTCTGGATTCGGAGAAAGAATGTGATATTCCTTACTTAATTGCTTCTCACTGAACGTATAGACTTTTGTCTCGGTCTGCTCTGCCATCTCAAATACTAGCTGTTCTTGTCTTGGTATGAGTCTGCTCTTGCGGATTGGTATTCTATAACCCATCGTATCTATGATGAGTGATTTTTTTTCATCTGTAATGATAAAGCAATGTTCTAGCTGCACCCGTTGGTTGTTCTTTCTAACGTAAGCTTTTTGGTGTACCTCTTCAAGCAGAGAATCCGGCAGATCATTCAGATCATTCTCGATGTAATGAAAGAGTGTGGATTCTATTTTAATAATTGGTACTTGATCCAATAATTCAATATAGTCGTCTTTTCTCCATTCATGAAACTCACAAACGTTATAGCCGTTCTCTTCTCCTTCGAACCAGTTGACCCAAACATCACGTAAATATAACATCTGTACCCCTCACTTCTTTGCCGATTTGTATTTAAAATCAGTATAGTCAGAGGTTGTCCTTTTTATTCTAAATAAAGGTAATTAACTCGAAGTATGCAAAACCCCGCTTTCATAAGAAAACGGGGTTTGATCATATATTATTCTTCGATTTTTTTGAACACTAATGATGCATTATGTCCACCGAAACCTAGTGAGTTACTAAGAACAGCTTTCACTTCTGCCTGTCTAGCTGTATTCGGAACATAATCAAGATCGCACTCTTCATCCGGTGTTTCATAGTTAATCGTTGGAGGAAGAATACTCTCTTGAATCGCTTTTACAGAAAAGATTGCTTCGATCCCACCAGCAGCACCTAATAAGTGACCTGTCATTGATTTTGTAGAGCTCACCGGAATCTTATAAGCATGCTCGTTAAAAACAGCTTTAATAGCAGCTGTTTCAAACTTATCGTTGTAATCCGTACTAGTTCCATGCGCGTTAATGTAAGAGATTTCTTCTGGAGCAAGACCGCTATCTTCAACTGCTTGTCTCATCGCACGTGCTCCGCCTTCTCCGCCTGGAGCAGGCTGAGTGATGTGATAAGCATCACCTGTTGCTCCGTAACCTACGATCTCTGCGTAAATCTTAGCTCCACGTTTTTTCGCAAATTCATATTCTTCTAGAACTAGAATTCCAGCTCCTTCACCGATAATAAAGCCTGTTCTGTCCTTATCAAACGGACGGCTAGCTGTTTTTGGATCTGGATTCGTTGAAAGTGCTCCTGCTTGGCAGAACCCTGCTAATGCCATGTCTGTGATCGGTGCTTCTGTACCACCTGTAACCATTACATCTGCATCTCCGCGCTGAATCACTTTGAATGCATCTCCGATTGAGTTTGCACCAGATGCACAAGCCGTTACGGTGCATGAGTTCATACCTTTCGCACCGATGGTAATTGAAACTTGACCAGATGCCATATCTGGAATCATCATCGGAACGAAGAATGGGCTAACACGTCTTACACCTTTTGCTTCAAAAATACGGAATTGTTCTTCATGAGTGTCCATTCCACCAATTCCAGAACCAATCCATACCCCTACGCGAGGCGCAATTTCTTCCGTGATATCTAGGTTTGCATCTTTAACAGCCATAATGGATGCTGCAACCGCAAACTGGGTGAAACGATCCATACGGCGTGCTTCTCTTTTATCCATAAAATCTTCCGGATTAAATTCTGTTGCTTCTGCAGCAACTTTAACCGGAAATTTCTCTTTATCTCTTCTTGTAAGTGGACCTACACCACTTTGACCTTCAACAATCTTTTTCCATGTTTCTTCTACACTGTTTCCAAGAGGAGTTACGGCTCCTAGACCAGTTACGACTACTCTTTTTTTCATTGTAAAACCAACTCTCCTTTGTACACATTTGCGGTCATTTGATGATTATCTTCCCCAACGAAGTGCTACAGCACCCCAGGTTAAGCCTCCACCAAAGCCAACAAGTACGATTGTATGATCTTCTTTTATTCTACCATCTTTTAGTGCTTCTTTTAATGCCATCGGTATGGAAGCTGATGACGTATTACCAAATTTGTCGATCGTCATGACCATTTTTTCTTTAGGAAGCTCTAAACGCTCTCGTGAAGCTTCCATGATTCTTATATTGGCTTGATGTGGAATTAAGAAATCAACGTCTTCTTTCGTCAAACCTGCTTTATGAACGACATTTAATGAAGTCTCACCCATCTGACGAACAGCAAACTTAAAAACTTCTCTGCCGTTCATATGGATAAATTCATTTTGATACAGATGTTTTGCTCCTGTTCCATCTGACCCAAGCTCAAACGAAAGGATTCCTCTACCTTCACTAACATTAGAAAGTACAGCCGCTCCAGCTCCGTCTCCAAATAATACTGCTGTATTACGATCTTTCCAGTCCGTTATTTTAGATAGCTTTTCAGCACCAACTACTAGAACATTTTTATACGTTCCTGTTTCAATGAACTGCTTTCCTACGACCAAACCGTAAATAAAACCTGCACAGGCAGCACTTACGTCCATCCCTACTGCGTTCTTTGCACCTAAGGATTCTTGTAATTGGCATGCTACTGAAGGAAATGGGTTGTCTGGTGTAACCGTCGCTACCACGATAAGATCAATATCTTCTGCAGAGATGCCCGCATCTTTTATCGCTTCTTCCGCTGCATATCTAGCCATATGAGACGTTTTTACCGATTCTTCTGCAATTCTACGTTCTACGATTCCTGTTCGAGTTCGAATCCACTCGTCACTTGTATCAACCATTTTTTCCAGGTCGGAGTTCGCTAGAATTTTTTCAGGGATATAGCTTCCCATCCCTATGATTCCTGCATTCATAACATTACCCCTTTGGTTTCGTTTTTGTTTAAATAAAGGTTTCTTACTCGTTCCCGCTGAGATGAGTAATATGAAATAACGATTTACTAAATAAATGAAAAACTGATTTATAATCAAATATTATGACCTGGTACTAATTTTATGATATCTCTTATATTTTGTCTAGTTAAAGTTCTTTTCTTTCACCAATATAAGCCGTAGGGCATATCCTGTATGGAAGAAAAGTGTAAGTTTAGTGAAATTGATATTAGGAGTGGTTCAATATGCATAATCCCCAAGCTAGACAGCAACCGATGTATCCTCCGCAGTTTCCTGGACGTTTTCCAATGGGCCAACAAAACCAGCAGCATATGCAGCAAGGTTTTCCACCACCACAACATTTCGGTGGCCCTGCTTTCAGAGGTATGCCGGCACCGTTTCATCAACCGATGCCTCGACCATTTCTACATTCTTTTCGAACGCAGGAAGGCTCTTTAGATTACAATAAAATTTTTTCTGTTATCGACCAATCGGTAAAAGTCGCACAACAGATCTCACCTATCTTTTCTGCGTTTAAGAAGAAGTAAAAAAAGCCAACCCGAGCTGGTTGGCTTTTCTTTGTTTATTTTTATTTTTCTTCTTTTCCAAGTTCGTAAGCATCATTCATCACGTTCATTAAGAGCTGAAGCATCGGCTGAACATCTTCCATCCCAAGCTCAATTCCTTTCTTCTCTAAAAAAGCTTGCGCTTCAGGCAGATGTGACATAGCGATCTGCATAAATTTCATGTTGCGTTCTGTATCCATCTTTTTAATCCTCCTTCACTATATGTACAGAGTTATTAACCCTTACCTATTATAAAGAAAAATGTGCGACGGATAAACGTTTTAAGATTAATTTTCGATCTAACTAATGAAGTTTCAACTATACTTGCTAAGGTATTCATATAAATTTTTTGAGAAATCCGAGCGTTATATTGACGAATTTTTACGATAATTCACCGAGTTTTCCTCACTTATCGACGAGTCGACATACAACGTCAAAGGTAATCATACCTATACCTTCATGCTAGCACACTGCAATTCAAACAAAAAATGACCCTGGAAACTACCAGGATCACCTTCACTTGTTAAATCTCTTTAGAATTGGGCTTTGATTTTTTATTCCTATTCCTAAAATGCATAATCTGTTTCATAATACCCTCTTTTATTTTCGTTTTAGCACGAAACCCGAGTTCATTTTCCGCTTTCTCACCTTTTATCCGCATCTTTCTTTTTTCTTTGAATGTTAATTGATCGGCTTTTAATTCTGTTAATCCTTCAAGCCATTGGTTCTGATTGCCACTTGATATGTTGTAGATTTCATTTTTTGCATCTGATTTACCCGCCAAGAATAATGCTTCAGCGGCGTCATCTACAAAGAGTACATCTTCTGTAACTGAATCTTTTGATATCGAATCGTTCCTTTTCTGATCTTGATCTTCCGTCGATATTACCTGTTGATACGTATGGTGTTCAGGCTGTCCGGGTCCATATACAGTTGGCAATCTCATGATAACAAATGGAAAATCATGCTGTTCAGCAAGTTGTTTCACGATATTTTCTTCTGTTAGCTTAATTAGACCAAAAAGTGACTCGGGATTTTTTGGTGAGGTTTCCAAAACATCTCCTTGACGTTTACCATACACGTCATAGGATGATACATAGATCAACTTTGTTTCACTGTTGGCTAACGTTGCAACTTTTTTTAGAACAGAGACGTTCCGCTGTACCTCATCTTCTATATTAGCCCATGGTGCTGTTGGCTTGACTGAACAAGCGAGATGGAAAATCACATCGCAGCCATTTGTATGTGGTTCAAGATCCGTTTCGTTTATATCATAAGGAAGGTACTTAAATCCGGCATGACGAGCAATGAAATCAATCCGGTCTGGAGATTCTGCCATATCTATGCCGACGACGTCCACTTCTTCATCCAATAAACGGCTGCACAAATGGTAACCGATAAACCCTGCCGCTCCTGTTACAAATGCCTTTTTCATGTAAGAGCCTCCAGTCCATTTTTCTCCTCTTACTATCCTATGGTCTTACCCAAAAGAATACGATACTTTTTTACACACAAAAACCCCATTACTAATTCACGTAATGAGGTTTCTACAACACTTTTTCATGGTTTTTAAAATATTCTTGAAAGGCCCTTGCCGGATTGAACGTAGCTTCAGGAACATGTATAGAAAGTGAAATAGGTGCTGCTAATTCTTGTCTTCTCTTCTCATAAGGTCTGCTGTGGTCTTTAAAATTAAATGCAACACCGCGTGCCGCATGCCATATTTGAACGGGTGTAGTGGCTGTAAGATGATTGGTTTGAGGTAGATTATGAATTAGTAATTCTATATCTTCTTCTGTATCATAAGCTGTGATGATTTCACGAATCAGTCGTTTGAAAAATAATCGGTTCTGTCTTTCATGATTGAAATGGTGCTGCAAATCGATACATGGATTGATAAATAAGGCTGAGCGTATATTTTTTTGCATATCCTCCATGAGCTGGAGTGCAACAAGTGATCCCATACCCTCTGCGATCAAATGAATATTCGGGTTTAAAATTTCATGCTTCATTACATAGTGGTAAAGTCGTTTTGCCAGAATGACTGCTTTCGGACTACCCCAATGTCTTCCGTATAGATTAGAATAAAATATAGTATATCCTTGATTTTTGAGGGATTGGATGAGGTTTGCACGTTCAGTGTTTTGTTTCCAAAGACTTGTATGCTCATCAACATAATGACTGCAATCACCGATGATCATCACGGCAAAACCATTCGGCTGCTTTGGTAGGTGTATGATATTCCATTGATTGTCTATTTGGAAAGTGCGTTTGTCGATACTCACATTTCTCCCCTCGAATTCGCTTTTCTTAACTAATGTATGCAGGGGAAAAAAAATAGCTAAAGTTATCTGCCTAAGAATTCAGTTCTTTTTTCAGTTGTTCCAACGTTTGTTTTCCTTCTACCGTTAAGTTCTTCTCTTCCTGTTCTTCCAGCGCTTTCAATTCTTCCAATTTTTCTTTCATACTAAAAGATCCCTCCATGAAACCCGAATTAAGTATGTACCTTCTTCTTCGCAACCATCCCTTATCCTGTTAAGCTTGAACAATTTATGAAAATTTTTAACATTTAGGGCTTATTAGACGATTATTTACATAAAGAATCTTTCCCTTTATCTCAACTTTTGTTACTATACAGAAGGGTAAAGAATTCGTTTACATAAAGAGGTGAATGTGGCATGCGTTATATTTGGACGTTAATCTGGTCTTTATTATTAAGTAATATGATTTTTTATGTGCTCGTTTCAATGCAAGGCGGAACATTCGATTTCGTTAAAGCTTGTATTTTCGGAGTAGTGTTTACAGTCATAATTTCTATTCTTGGTGAGTTATTGCCAGCAAAAAGCGAAGAGATATAAAATAAAAACCCGGTTTATATGCCGGGTTTTTATTTTTGCTATGGCTTTCGTTTATATGTCCAAACTCTGTTATGATTCGTTGTTTCCGGAAATCGATCTCCGGCTGATAAATGAATCTGTTGCGGATCATTTACCATACTTCCCGTCTCACCGATTTCTACATACATCCCGTTATTGGGTGCTTTCTGACCATGTTTAAATTGTTTATGCTGCCCCATATGTTGATGTACCTCCTTTCTTCTATAGGTTACCCGCGCTCTCATTGATAACTCTTGCTAAAAAAAGAAGGATTCCATCAAAATTTCCCTTAAAATGCCCCGTTTACCCCTGCCACAGCATGAAGCGGAAACATACATCGATAGATCTGATATCCCCTTACATCATACTGCGCTTCAGGGTTTCGATGTTCTTGTGTTTCTTCTACATAAGGTATGGCAAAATAGACGTTTTGCTGGTCCACATATTCAATAAAACCTGTATATGCTGCACCATCCATCAACATTAATTGCACATGCTGATTTTTGTTTTTTAAGCATGTTTTATACATTTTTTTTAATGGTGACCGACCCATTCCCGCCGATTGTCCACCAAAATTTTGTGATGCTCCATATGGATATGGTTGTTGATACATATTACCCCCTCCTTCTACCACATCCTATTCAGAGTAAAAGAAGATGGTACATTTATCTATAGACAGATGTTCAACAACTTGAAGGGATTGAGAAAAGCGTGGAGAAAGGTACATGTGAACTTTGTAGGAGAGAACCAATAGAATTAACGGTTCATCACTTGATTCCGAAAGAAGAAGGCGGCAGATTTTCAGAAACTGCAAATCTTTGTGCTCCCTGTCATAAACAGATTCATTTTTTGTATACAAATAATGAACTAGCATCACTATACAACACCATTGAAAAACTAAGAGATACTCCTGAACTTAAAAAATTCTTAAAGTGGCTTCGTAAACAGCCGGCATCAGCGCTTCCTCGTATGAAAAAGTCAAACCGTTTGAAGCGAAGGAGATGAAAGTATGAAGGAACTAGTTGGAACCTGTTCAATTTGTGGTGTACAGTTATTTTGTATAGATGGTTTTTTTCATGGTCATATCATTAATAATCAAAATTTCTGTCTTTCTTGTAGGCCAAATAACGAGGGTGAGAATTCTTGAAACGAGCATAAAAGCTGGGGCGTATAAAAAAACTCTAGAGCAAATCAAAAAGAAACCTGCAGACTAACAAGTGGCAGGTTTCTTAGACTTCTCCTTTTGCTTTTTGGCTCATTAACCCCCACTAACAGGAGGTATGAAAGCTACAGTGTCACCATCGTTCACTTGATCTGTTAACTCTACATATTCCTCATTTACAGCAAGTAATGCATTTTCAATTCCAGAAAGTTTACCGACTTCATTTTGCAACAAGGCTCTTACTTCTTCTACGTTAAGAGGAGAATGAACTTCAATCGAAATTCTTTCTGTTTTTGCCTGCTGCGCTAAATCTGCAAACAATAAGATGTTGATCATCACTTCACTACCCCCTCTGGATGTCCAGCAGGATAAGTTGTTGTACCTTTTTGATTGCCTATCCACTCTTCCCCATCCGTATAGTGCTCCTTTTTCCAGATGGGCACTATCTCCTTGATGCGCTCAATCGCATAACGACTTGCTTCAAAAGCATCGTGCCGATGAGGCGTAGATACTGCAATCGTTACCGCGATATCGGATATTTGCAGCGTTCCAATCCGATGTGTAATCGCCGTGATCGCACTCGGCCATTTTTCTTGAATTTCGGTTCCAATTCTTTCGAGTTGTTTTTCGGCCATAGGTACATACGCTTCGTAATGAAGGAATTTGGTTTGTTTTTGTCCTGTCATTTCTCTAACCGTACCGATGAAAACAGAAATAGCTCCTGCATTATGGTGAACGACAGAATCAATGACGTCTTGATTATTTATTGGTTCAGATGTTATCTTAAACATTTTCATGATCCACTCTCCTTCGATGTTCCTGAGTGATGTATGTAATTAAACAGTTCAGCCATAATTCTTCATCGTCCCTCATGAAATGGGGGTTATTTGATTCCTGCAAAATAGTTCCCTTAGGTTTAATGGAATGGATGGCTGCAATCACTTCATGAGAATTTAGCAAAAGATCCATATCTTCTTTCTCGTTTCGCAACAGAACGACTCGAGGATACGGAATATGTTTATATCCTTCTATTAGAATACAATCCATTTCAAGTGTTTCGTAAAGAGCGATTGCTTTATTCAATGGTAATTCTGAATTCATGGTTAATATAGAGTTATTAGAAGAAGTAACGCATGTTATATTAGCGCCAGCATTTCGATGTTGCTCTGTATCTTTTCCAGAATCATTAAAATCTACGCAATTTCCGTGACCATGGTGTTTAATGACTCCAGTCTGAAAGTGGCGTTTCCCTAACTCCTTAAGGAGCTTACTGATTAAAGTTGTTTTTCCACTGTTCTGATAGCCGACGACTTGGAGAATAATGGATGATCCCACGGCCATTCGCTCCCTTCGCCATGCCAAGTGATTACACCAACTTCGCTTCCCTTTTCCCACCCCCGCGTACCTCCAGGCAAAACGATCAGACAATTCGCTTCAACTAAAGAGGAAACAGAACTGGACTTATCTAGACCAGCAGGTGTTACAACGCTTCCATCGATCTTCTCTGAAAGAGTAGCCCTAACAAATCGTGTAAACGGATTTGGTTTTGGAAAATCCCTTGAAAGTGTTGCCTTTTTAACTTTGCAGTGTGGCTTTATCATATTCATTCCTTTTAAGATCACAGGCCTCACAAAAAGTTCAGCTCCGACAAAGCAAGCTGATGGGTTTCCTGAAAGCCCAAAAAGCCATTTATCTTCGAAGACCGCAACGGTCGTTACACTGCCTGGTCGCATGGCAACCTTATTAAATAGAACTTCTGCACCAAGCTTTTTGTATACTTCCGGAAGAAAATCGTAATCTCCAACAGATACTCCCCCTGTTGTGATCAGAACATCGGTCTCTTGCAGTGATTCCTTGATACTTTTATACAAAGAGTCAAAATTGTCTTCACGATGTTGATAGAGTTTAACTTCTGCTCCCATCGCTCTAACTTGAGCTGCACACATGTATGCATTGCTGTTTCTTATTTTTCCTGGTTGCAGATCTTCATTTACGTCAAGCAGTTCTGTTCCTGTTGAAAGAATACCAACAACAGGTCTTTTGTAAACCGAAATAGTGTGGTAACCGAACGTGGCAAGAATTGCAACAATTCCTGGCGTGATTTTAGTTCCTGCTTTCACCAAAACAGTGCCCTCTTGTGTGTCTTCACCTTGAAAAGAAATGTTCTCATCTTTTTTAACAGATCTTTTTATTTGGATATGGGTTTCGCCATCGATAACAATCTCTTTTACTAGTTCTAACATGATAACTGCATCAGCACCATCGGGAATCTTGGCTCCTGTCATGATTCGAACCGCCATTCCGCTTTTTACTTCCTGTTCAGCAACTTGTCCCGCTCCAATTGTCTCTACAACCTTCAATGTGATGGGATGATTCATTGATGCATGTTTCGAATCACCTGAACGAATAGCGAACCCATCATATGGAGAACGATTAAAAGGAGGAACATCATGGGTAGCAGCAAGATCCTCTGCCAATATACGATGATCACACTCACTGATCGAAACTTTTTCAATTCCCCAAAACCGGGTGTGATTCATGATTTTATTTACGGCCTCTGCAACTGGTAGTGGTGTTCGTTTAGTAACTGGCAAAATTTCACCCCTTTTAATTTTCAGAATATAAACACTTTTCAGTTTACTTTTATGTCTATTTTTGTTATTATTTTTTTAAATTATGGAAAGGATGTTGATCGAATGAAGGTTTCTTATGAATATTACCACCGTTCCGGCTATAAAGTAACCATTACCGACATCCCAGAAGAATTTAACGAAAAGGGAGTTTTTTCCCTTCGCATCATGCATTCTCTGCAAAAGCAAATTGACGAAATCGACCATATGTATCAACCTAAACGAACATATCGGCTAAAGCTTGAAGAAACGGGGTAAAACTTACACCGTTTCTTTTTTTGCATTTAATTGCTGTGCGATCCACTCTACTGCATTTAAATAGGCAGCACGTGAAACTTTATGACCAGAAGTTTTGTCGTTCATGTACACAGATGCACTATTTTTCTCAGTTAAGGTTTGTACGTATGGTTTTGCAAACTCATATGGAATCACAGCATCAACTTCACTATGCCAAATAAATAACGGACGATTATTTAGCTTATCAAGGTTGCGTGTAAGGTCGTAATCCTTTAAGGAAGAAATAGAATTCTCAAGCTCTTCGACTGTAAGAGGAATATCATAACCTGCATTTTGAATTCTTTCGATCTGCCATCTTGCAAATTTCTCATGAGCCGGCGTTCCCATAAGTGCACATCCAGCACTAATCTTCGGATTGTTGACGAGTGATCCGTAAGTGATGATAGCCCCCATCGAAGTTCCACCGACTGCTACTTGATCTTCTAAAACAAACTCGTTTTCTTTTGCCCAATTCATAATACGGTTTACATCTTGAATGCCTTGTTGAACGATGTTCCAAAAGTCATATTCCATCGACTTGGGTGGATTCGCAGCGATTCGCTCTCCATGATGCAATGCATCTGGTAAGATTACTCGAAAATCTTTTTCAGCTAGTGAATATGCAAAATGTAAATTATGTTCTTTGGCACTTGTATATCCATGTATGAAGATGAAAAGCGGCAACGGCTTACCTGCATTCTCTGGTTTTTCCGCAAGTAAGAAAGGAATATCGCCGATCGTTACTTTTTGTATTGAAACCATATGTGTATCTCCTCTTTCTCTTTTTTTCCATCTTATCATGAGACATGTTTCTTTTTCATGAAAGACGCCCTGTATGAATAGACTTTTTGTAAGTAAAATAATACACTTTATATAAGCATCCTAAAAAAGGCAGGTACTTTCGTGACACAACCTTACTTAATTGCATTAGATCTTGACGGAACTTTATTAAATGATGAGAAAAAAATTCCAAGAAAAACAAAAGAACTACTTTTTCAACTGATCGACCATGGTCATCATGTTTGCATTTCTACTGGTCGCCCTTTTCGTTCATCTAACATGTATTATGAGGAGTTAGAACTCAACACTCCGATTGTAAATTTTAACGGCGCCTTTGTTCATCATCCGCATGATGCAGGTTTCGGCATTCATCACTCTCCGCTTGAACTAGACGTTGCAAAACGTATCATTTCAGCATGTGAGACATTTAAAGTGAAGAACATCATGGTTGAGGTTCTAGATGATGTCTATTTAAAGAAACAAGATGAAGTAATTGTTAATACATTCATCATGAATGAAAATCCTCTCCAGATTGGCGATCTTCATAAAACATTGCAGGATGACCCTACGGCTATTCTGGTTCATCCAGAAGATCATCACATTCCTGAGTTAAGAGCGATGCTCCAAAAAGAACATGCTGAAGTTGTTGATCAACGAGTATGGGCTGCACCATGGAACATTATTGAAGTCATTCGTTCTGGTATCAGCAAAGCCACTGGTCTTAAAAAGATTGCTGAATACTACAATGTCCCACAAGATCGGATTGTAGCTTTTGGTGATGAAGACAACGACTTTGAGATGATTGAATATGCGGGTCATGGTGTTGCGATGGGAAATGCTATTGATGAACTTAAAGCACGTGCTAATTATGTAACACTTACAAATGAAGAAGAAGGCATTGCTCATTATTTAAAAAACATCTTAAAACTTGTTTAACATGATAAAGATCTTCAAGCTGAATTTCAGCTGGAGATCTTTTTTCCATTTCTTTTCTAAGCATTTGATACTTCTGATTACATATTGTACTTCTTACGGTAAAAACTAAATGTACGGGAGAAAAGGAGGAATTCCAATGAGTAAAAAGAGTCGATCCAAACGTGCTACTAAGCAAGGTGCCGATATGGTGAGTCAAGAAACAACAATGGCTTTTAGTAAAGATGAGCAACAAGATCGCAAACGTGAAAAAGAAGAAAGAAATTCATTAGGAGGCATATAAAGATGGCAAACAGATTATTTCAAATCGCGAGAAATGCCGTTCAACAAGCTGTTGGAAAGGTTCAACATTCAACTCATGAATTAAATAACCAGATTTCTAACAGTGAACATGCCGATCATGCTGAACTTTCTAGTCATGACAAAGAAGTAGCACAGAATGCACTTTCTTCTGCAATGGCTAATTCTTCTGATGCAGAGCGCGCTCAATTGGCAGAATTTCAAAAAGAATTGGATGAACACTCGGGTGTTTCGTCTCATGTGAATTCTGATTCCCAACATGCAGAAAACCAACACTCGGATACAAGTCAGCCTCAGTCATTTACGCAGGCGACTGGCTTAAGTTTAGAAGACGCCGAGAGCTTATTGGAAGAAAACCCTGATCGCCTAAACTAAATGGTTAAAAAGGAACAGCTTTCTCTTTTTCAAGGAGAAAGCTGTTTTTTTGGAAATGTGATGGCAGTCAAAGTTTTGATTTTTCTTAACACAAGTTCACTAAGCTGTTCATATCCGAATTTATTAAAATGAAGACCATCATCAATTACATATTTTTGAATGTTCTTATCAACTAGTGTTTCAAACAATGGTATATAAGATGGCCCCTCATGTTTCGCTACTTTTTTAACGGTTTGTGCATATTTTTTCATCCTATCATTCGTCCGGGCTTTCTGTTGGTCTTCAAACACGGGAGCTGGACTGATCAAGATAACTTTATCAGCTCCGATTTTATTCACCATATATGTTAAGTTTTTTTCGTATTCCCCTAATGGAATAAGTCTATGATCGCTTGAATCGTTGGCACCAAAAAGAATGGTGACAAAATCAGGATGATGCCGAAGAACGTCATCTTGCAGTCTTACAAGGGCAGCTCTCGTCGTCTCTGCAGGTATCCCAGCATTCATTACAACCCACTCGGTTAATTCTTGTCTCAAACGGGAAGTTAATCTAAGTGAGCCATCTTTACTCTTTTCTTTTGAAGTGATGCTGTCTCCAAAACAAACAAGAGTCTTCATTTCTTATTCATCTCCTCTATTGAATATCTCTAATTAAACTATTCGAAAGAAATTACCATTTATCAAACGTCAAACCTCCATTATTTTTGTTATAATGTGTTATGTGAAGAAGATATCTTATGTTTTTAGAGTAATTTTGGGGGCATTGTATGAAAATATATCGCGTAACGAATGAAGCTGAATCTCATATCATTGAAGAAATTGCGCATTTATTCTTACAGCAGCGTACGATGGATGGTCAGCCAGAAGAAAAAACCAGAACGTTTGCTGGTATTAAAATGGCGCTTGATAACCCAGAGAAAAGCGGAATCATCATTGCAGAAGAAGAAAACTCTGTTATCGGACTTGCCTTCTTTAACTTAGGAGTAAGTCTTCGTATCGGTGGACCTTATCTTTGGTTGAATGAGCTTTATGTACATGAAAAGCATCGCAACAGAGGAATTGCCCGTAAACTTTTGCTACACTTGATCTATTGGGCTGAGAGAGATGGTATCAAATCCATTGAACTTGAAACAGGGATCAACAACTCTGTTACGAAGCATCTGTACAATTCATTGGATTTCCATGATATCATCTCTAAGAGATATGCATTTCATTTTTAATACTATTATTTGAAGGAGTGTTCGTAATGGCAGTAGAATTTTCGATCCAACCAACACCGAACCCTAACGCAATTAAATTTGATGGTTCAGAGAAGTTTTTAGAAGGAAGACTTTCTGCACGCGTAGGTGATGATTCGGACTCCCCTCTAGCTAAAGCACTATTATCCATTGATGGAGTAGAATCGATTTTTGGTTTTGAAAACTTTATTACAGTAAATAAAACAAATGACAGTGACTGGAACGAATTGATGCCAGAAATTCAAAAAGCATTAGAAGAAAATGCTTAAGTTGTTTACACCAGCCTTTACGACCGGGCTGGTTTTTTGTTGGTGATTTTTTGTGGAAAAGGCAGTTTTCATAAAAATTGTTACTTTTGGAAGTATTGATTTCCGTTCCAGGGCTGCTCACTTTTCACTCCAATCAGTTGTCAAAGGTGACAAGGAGTTAAAAGCAACAACCTTTTAATAAAGAGCTTATTTAAAAGACTGAAGAGGCACTGCTAGTGTATCTGCTTTTTCCCCGTTCTTAGGACTATAGTAAAACAGTTCTAGCATGAGGGTACCGTTTATAGGCAGATCATCCTCTGGAATTTTAACTTCAAAGGAAAATGGAGCCCAATCTGGTCCACCTTTCTCGATTTGTTTATTCTTTTCGATAAAAACGTTGTGACCGTCAGAAACAGAATAGGCAAATGAGCCTTCAAACACTCTTGCCTCCCCTGATACTCTGTAAGTACCGTCTTTACCTGAAACGTGTATTTTTCTAAAGGTATCATTTTTCTTTTCTTCAGATCCCCCTTGAAGAGTAAGCGTTTCTTCTACTGTTAGACTCTCAGTGCTCAATGATCCTGGAGCTATTTTATTAGGTAAAAAGGTTACTTTAACTGTATATATCCCTGCTTTATTATTCTCTGCAGAGATCTTCCACTTTGTTTTCCAAATATGACTTGCCCCAGCTTTTATATGTACGTCCTCTCGTTTCTTCTCATAGTTCTTTCCTTTAGAATGTCTGAAAACTTCTTTTCTCGAAGAATCCAAGATAGCCACATCAAACATCTTTGAACGATTAAAAGATAAAGTTACCGTATGATTGCTATGATTCTCAAGAACAGCGAGCACATCAATCCCATCGTTTCTTTGCTGGATGGATAGAACGGGACTGAGTTGAGAAGTTACTTCACCGTGTTTAACTTTAGGCTTATCCTCTTCTTTGTTACAAGCTGACAGTAAGAAAATAACGGTACATACAATTAGAAAAGCGATAATGGATGTTTTAAATGACTTCATGTTTTCATTCACCTCACTTTCATTTTTACCTTTATATGGTGTTTTTATTGAAAACATTCGCAAAAAAACACACGGTATGGACTTTGTCCATACCGTGTGTACAAAAATGAATGGTTTGTAATTGTGTGGGGTCAGACCCCTTAGTCATTTCTGAAGAAGCCGTAGATGCCTGTAGTGTGAACGATGTTTGTGAAGGCATTCGGATCTACCTCTTTAAGCACTTGCTCTAGATCATATAATTCATAGCGTGTGATCACGATGATGAGCATCTCTTTATCTTGCTTCGAGAATGCGCCTTTAGCGGGTACTATTGTAATCCCACGAACCATTTTTCCATGAATGGCCTCTTGGATCTCATTGCCCTTCTTGGTAACGATCATCGCTGTTAGTTTTTCATGACGCGTATGTACAGCGTCAATAACGCGTGATGATACATAGAGAGCTACAAGCGTATATAACGCCTTCTCCCAACCGAATAGGAAACCTGCAGCAAGTATGATCAAACCATTAAGGATAAAGAAATAACCACCGATCGGCTTGTTCTTCATTCTTGATAAGATCATCGCGATAATATCAAGTCCTCCTGTCGATGCTCCATACTTCAATGTAACACCAACACCTAATGCAGCGATAACTCCGCCGAAAACCGCATTCAAGAGTATATCTGATGAAACAACTGTAATAGGTATGATCTCAAGAAACGCCGTGATCATGATGACACTCAAGAAACTATATACCGTAAATGACTTTCCTACTTTCAGCCAGCCTAAAATCGTCACAGGAATATTAAATAATAAGTACAAAATACCAGTGCTGATCGGAAAAGCCGTATTAACGAGCAGTGATGAAATCAGCTGAGAAACACCTGTAAACCCACTCGCATAAACCTTAGCCGGTATTAAGAACATGTTAAGCGAGACGGCATTAAGCAGGGCTCCAACGATTATAAAAAAGATCTTTTTAAGTTCAGTTATACCTAGATCTTTTAAGCGAAAACGTTCTGTCATGAGTGAGAGTCCCTCCTTTTTTCATTAATCCAAGATTCATTTTTAACAGATAAAGATACCCCGCGTCAATAGTCATAAGAGCTATTTTTCAAACATGATCATTGCCTTTTCATTCCATCACAAGTTAAACTATAGAAAAAGCCAAGCAGGTGAACAATAATGACTACTATAATAACCGATACAGGATCTGATCTACCTAAACAATTATTGGACGAATACGAGATTATCATGCTGCCTCTAATCGTGCAGGTCAATGATGAAGAGTATTTAGATCGATCTAACATCGAACCAAAACAGTTATATACATATATGAAGGAAGGCGCCGTTCCAAAAACAGCTCAAGTTCCTCCATCAATCATTAAAGAAACATTAACTTCATGTGCGAGAAATGGACAACCTGCCATCTATATCACTTTATCTTCAGGAATCAGTGGGACCTATCAAACAGCTGTACTTATGAAAAATGAAGTGCTTGAAGAATTTCCAAACGCTCAAATAGAAGTGTTTGATAGCCAATCCGCATCATTAGGATATGGTTTGATGGTCTATGAAGCAGCTAAAGAAGCCAAGGAAGGAAAATCGTTTGATGAGATTCTTCACACGCTTCAACACTATCAGAACCACCTTGAACATATTTTTACCGTTGATGACCTTGAATATTTATTGCGTGGCGGCAGAGTAAGTAAAACAGCAGCTCTCATGGGGACACTTTTAAAAATTAAGCCTGTTCTTCACATGGAAGATGGAAAGCTGTTTCCACTTGAAAAACTGCGTGGAAAGAAAAGAGTTCTAGGACGCATGGTAGAACTCATGAAAGAAAGAGCTTCAACTCTTGATGACATTACGATCGGAATCAGTCATGCTGATGATACGGAAACGGCAAAAGCTTTAAAAGATTTAATCATTGAAGAAACAGGAAACAAGAACATTTTAGTTACAATGATCGGTTGTGCGATCGGCGCTCACGCAGGACCTGGAACAATTGCCTTGTTCTTCTTAAATACACCTAAAAAACCATCTTAAAACATGATGAATAATGAGACCCCTTCTGACAGATGTTAGAGTCAGGAGGGATTTTTATGACACACCATAATACAAAAGACAATAATAAACGCCCAGAAGATAATCAAGCAATGAATCAATTGAAAAATGAAGCAGAACTTGAGAGTAAACAAAAAGGAAAACAGCCATACTCAAAAAAACCTGATCATCTATAATAAACGAAAAAAAGCCCCCTTACAAAAGGGAGCTTTTTTCATGTCTTTATTTAGTCTGTCAGAATTAGATGATCGGAAATTTAATCGTAAAACAAGTGTCATCTCTTGAAGAACTTACTTCAATCGTCCCGTTATGTTTTTCAACAATCTGTTTACAAACAGAAAGCCCAAGTCCTGTTCCGAGTGACTTTGTCGTAACAAATGGTTCAAAAACATTCTCAAGTAAATAATCAGGTATCGGGTTACCATTATTACAGATTGATAATTCTGCCATGTTATCTTTGTTTTTCGCTAATGAAACCTTAATCTTTCTCTCACCACTCCAGCCACTTAGTTCTTCTACGGCATTCACTAGAATGTTTAATAACACCTGTTTGATCTGTGAACTGTCGCCCTCTGTAAACACGTCTTTTTCAACCTGAGATATAGTTACAATATTCGTTTCAGTAAAACGCGGATACATAAAGTTAAGCATTTCCTTCAAAAGTGATGATAACGAGACTTTCTCCAGCTTATCTTGTAAGCCTCTCATCTTTGATAAATAGAGAAACTGTGTAATCTTTTCTTCAAGGCTCTGCATCTCGTTTTGTATGATCTCAAAATAATACTCTGATTGGTCCGTCTTATCTAATTCTTTTTGTAAAAGGTAGATGAAACCCTTGACGGAAGTAAGTGGATTTCTAAATTCATGGGCAAAACTGGCTGCAATCTGTCCAAGCATGGTTAACCGATCGTGGTGCATCTCTTGGATAAACTGGTTTTTACGGTCAATGATCGAATCCTTAAGCGCTGTATATTCTTGAACACTCAAGAATACAAGTTGATCAAAATACCTCTGCATTTTTAAAACACCATCGCCTTTTAATTGGTCATTTAAGAGCGAACACATTAAAAGTTCATAGACGATGCTCCGGCCTACGTTAATGTTATGAACAAAATCTCCAACGTTCGCTTTTGCTTCAATTCGTTCTTTGGCGATCTTACTTGTTAGAGCTTGCAGTCTGTCCAGTGAACCTGTTTCCAAAAAGTTGATCAGTTCTACAATCGTTTGATGACCGTTCTTTTTTACTTCTTCATAAAAAGGGTCATTTTGAGGCAACAGTACGTTTTCCAGCCATTTTTCTACAATGCTTGTTCTTTGGTTGTTTAAGAATTGAGCAAGTTCTGTATTTGATTGTGTGTTTGTACTGCTATCCAATGTTATCACCCTTTTATTGAAAGGCTGTTTTCGTATACATTTTTGCTTGCTCGCTTTCCATGTGGCGTGCGCTGAGCCTCCTGCCGCTTTGCGCCGTTTAGAGTCTCACACCTTACACTATAATCAACTAGTGCGTTTAGTAAAAGTAAGACAATGCAACAATCTTAGGAAACAGCCTATTGAAAAAACTCTATTCTCATTATGAATGAAATTGCATGTTTCTACAATGCATTGTCGAAATCTGTATAAACTATGGAAAAATATACATGATGTCGATTGGTATGGAGAAACTAACTGTAAATGAGTTTTGAAAGGATGGTTTTCATGCACACGATGTGGAAAGGTGCTATCAGCTTTGGTCTTGTTAATATTCCTATCAAGCTGTTTGCAGCAACTGAAAATAAAGATATAAAAATGAGATATTTACATGAGAAATGCCATAGTCCCGTTCAATATGAAAAGATTTGCCCTGTATGTGAAGAAACTGTGGACTCAAAAGAAATTGTAAAAGGATATGAGTATGAACCCGGTAAGTTCGTAGTGGTGGAAAAGGAAGAACTTGATGAACTAGCAGGTGTTTCTGATAAATCAATCGAGATCATCGATTTTATCAAGTTAGAGGAAATAGATCCTATCTTTTATAATCGTTCCTATTTCGTTGGACCTGGTGAGAACGGTACAAAATCTTTTGCCCTTTTAAAAAAAGCAATGGAAGACACCGGGAAGATCGGACTCGCCAAGTTCACACTTCGATCAAAAGAACATCTTGCAGCTGTTCGTGTATACAAGAACGGTCTAGTCTTGGAAACCATCTTTTATCCCGATGAAGTAAGGAATGTAGATCATGTTCCTGGTTTAACAGATGAAGTATCACTCAATGAAAAGGAAGTTGAGATGGCCAAACAGCTTATCGAACAATTAACGGCCCCATTCGAGCCTGAAAAGTATGAAGACGAATACCGTGAAGCGGTTCTCGAATTGATCAACTCAAAAATTTCTGGTGATGAAGTGAAAGTTGCGAAGGAAAAACCGAGAACAAATGTTGTAGATCTTATGGAAGCACTTCAAGCTTCTATCAATGAGAGTAAAGGAAAAGAAACTGCTGATAAAGGTAAGAAAACGAAAGAAACAGGTTCTAAGAAAAGCAATGATTCCACAGAAACAAAGCCTAAAAAGAAGAAGTCAACAGCAAAGAAGAAAGCTAGTTCATGATTCAACCCTTTTTAAAACCGATGCTCCCTTCTCTTTCAAATGAATTGCCCGAAGGAGATCATTGGGTATATGAAGTGAAGTATGACGGGTTCAGATGTTTACTTTACTGGGATCATTCAAATGTGATCATGACATCTAGAAATGGTCATCCTCTGCATGGTATTTTCCCTGAGATTGCAGATCATCTGAAAAGCATTGAGCATCGTGTTAAACACATGTTTCCCCTTCTATTAGATGGAGAACTATGCCTTCTAGAAAACGAGAATAAAGCCGATTTTGAACACATTCAAAAAAGAGGCAGATTAAAACAACCCGATAAAATTGCACAAGCTTCTAAAGATAACCCATCGTCGTATTGTGCATTCGATCTGCTAGCTAGTAAGGGTGAATACATTTATCGAAGGGGTTTTCTGGAACGAAAAGAAAACTTGCAGAGGCTTCTTCAGCTTGCAGGTGTTCAAGTAAATATAATTTTACCTGAGAGTCGTCTTAATTTTATTCCGTTTACTTCGGCAAGATCGGAAATAACGAAAAGAGTTCAGGGTGACAAGAGTGAAGGAATCGTGGCAAAGAGTCTTTCGAGTAGATGGACTCCAGGACTTCGGACAAATGAATGGATCAAAGTGAAAAATCTTAAATTTCATCCCTTTATCGTATTAGGTTATGATACGGAAAACGGTTTTTTCCATGTTGGTGTAATGAATGAAGGGACCATTGAGTTTGTCGGATTATTCTCACATGGCATTTCTTCTCAAGAGAAGGAAGCGTTGATTCAAATCATAAAGAAAAATATGATAAGCAGGAAAGGTACGCTTATTATGATAGAGCCTTCGATCTGTGTAGAACTTTCGTATTTAGAACTATACAAAAATCAATTGAGACAGCCAAGGTTTGTTTCATTCCGTTTTGATACAAGCTGGGAGGAATGTACATGGGAAAGTCTTCAAAAGAACAAGTAGATCTTCATGTTAACGGCGAGATCGTAACGTTAACAAGCCCTAACAAACCATTATGGCCGAATCAAGATATTGTTAAAGTTGAGTATATCAATTATTTAACCCAAATAGCGCCATATATGCTGCCTTTTTTGAAGAATCGGTCCTTAACGGTCATTAGATATCCTCATGGAGTGAGTGAGGAAAAGTTCTATCAAAAGAATTGTCCAAATTATGCTCCACAATATGTACATACGAATATGGAAGAAGATATTAATTATATCGTTTGTAATAACTTACCTACATTGCTCTGGTTAGGAAATCAGCTTGCATTCGAGTTTCACATTCCTTATCGAACAGTTGAAAATGTTCACCCCTCAGAGATCGTTATGGATTTAGATCCTCCCTCTCGTAAGGAATTTCATCTTTCGGTAGAAGCCGCGCTTATGATAAAAGAAGTTTGTGATAAGTTACATCTCACCACGTTCATCAAAACAAGTGGTAATAAGGGTATGCAGATCTATATTCCATTACCTGAAGGAGCTGTCACATTTGAAGATTCACGGCTATTCACAGAATTTCTAGCACAGTATTTAATCGAACGTGAGCCGAAATGGTTTACGATCGAACGATTAAAAAAGAACCGTGCCAACCGGTGCTATATTGATTATATTCAGCACGCAGAAGGTAAAACTATTATTGCTCCCTATTCTGTAAGAGGAAACGATGATGCTTTAGTGGCAACTCCCCTATATTGGAATGAAGTAGATGCTTCATTACAGCCTGAACAGTTTCCACTTACTTCAATTATGGATCGGATAAAAGATGTAGATAACCCGTTTAAAGATTTTTTTTCTTGTAAAAGCAAACAGCCGATCCTACCTGTAATTAAAGCTCTTAAGGAAAAAAGCCTCTAAGAAGATTTGAACATATCTTCTTGAGGCTTTTTTATTATGAAGTATTAATGAGCTCAATTTTATCAAGCTGACCGTTACTTCCCACTAACCTTACTGCACGTCTGTCTTTCGATCAACTGAAAAGGTACGACTACTCGTTTTGCTTCTTTTTCGGGACATTGAATGCATTCTAAGAGTCCCTTAGCCGCTTCATAACCAAGTTTAAAGATATTGATATCAACAGATGATAGTGAAGGTGATGAGAGTTCAGATAGCATAACGTTGTTGAAACTTAGTAACGAGATGTCATCGGGTACGGACACACCTAGCTCGTTTAAAGTGCTCAAGACACCGAAGGACATAACATCATCTATAACAAGGAGTGCTGAAGGTGGGTCTTTCAACGCGAGAAGCTCTTTTACTGCTTCCTGCCCTCCTTCTTTTAAGAACTCTTCATGAACGATGTACTCATCTTTATAAGGCAGCCCCGCATTTCGTATCGCTTTTTCATAGCCTAATAACCGGTCAATGGTTACGACTAGATTCAAATTTCCTCCTACAAAACCGATTCGTTCGTGACCTAGTGATATGAGATATTCTGTCATTTCTTGAGCAGCTTTGAAGTTATCATTATCTATATGTGTGATACTTTCAGCGTTTTTAAACGGCTTACCGATTACTGTGAACGGGAATTTCTGTTCTTGCAGGTAGCACATGATCCGATCATCTACACGTGAATACAACATAACGATGCCATCCACTCGACGACCTTGTACCATTCGCACAACCCCTTCGAAGATTTCATCTTCTGTATTACCTGTCGACATGTATAGGGCGTATTCTTGTTCATGTGCAATCGTACTGATTCCTCTGATTACTTCTGGAAAAAACGGATTTTGAAAAGCTTTATCTGCAGAACTAGGCATGACAAGACCGATCGCCTGAGTGCTTCGGTTTGCCAAACTTCTTGCATTAAAGTTTGGATGATAGCCAAGATAGTCCATCGCTTCTTTAACTTTTCGTTTTGTTTTTTCAGAAATTCGAGGATTATTCGCAATTACTCTTGAAACGGTTGAAGGTGCAACATCTGCTAATTTTGCTACGTCTTTTATCGTTACTGACATGTATAGTCCTCCTTTCAGACTATTTGGCATAGTGTATACGCTTACTTTATTCCATCAATTATTGTATAGCGTTCGTAGGAAAAAAGAAATATTAATTCCTTTCCACTTTTAATGTTTTCGACTTTTTTTGTAAATTGAATGGTTCTAAGACTTTCCAACTCTATAAAGTGCGTTTTTTTCTTTTATTATAAATATAGAAAGAACTCAACAATAGTACGATTATCGCTGCTGCTATTAAGTAGAGCTTCCAATCGGAATCTGCTTCTTGTACAGAATAAATATCAGCTGATTCCCCAGCCATATTCTTTTCAACTGAAGTGTCGTTCACCTTTATCTCTTCGTCTGACAACAGACTTACAAGTTTTTTATTATGAAGGCTTTTATCCGAAAATGAAATAGCAGACTTCTTCTTATCATTGTTAAAAGCGATATAAAGTGTTTCATCCTGATATTTTCGTTTAAAGACGGCTTTCCCATCTTTATCAACAATCATCGAATAATCACCACGTCTAAGTGCAGGATGTTTCTGTCTAAGCTTTCCTAATTTTGAACTGAACTTTTCAAAATCCTTATTTTGAGTAAAGTCCATCATGCGACGGTTGTCCGGATCTTTTGCTCCATCCATCAAATGCTCTGTCCCTTGATAAAGGATGGGAATACCAGGTGCCGAGTAAAGGTAAGTAAGAGCTAACTTCAGCCTCTTTTCCGGATCTTCTCGCTTCAGCAGTGCTTCACGCACGAATCGAATGTTATCATGATTATCTATAAAATTCCCTAACGTATACGGATCTTTATAATAGAACTTGTTTCGCTCCCATACAGCGTTCAGTTCTGAAAGCGATTGTCCGCTTTGTCTAAATATACGAACCATCTCATTAAACAAAGGATAATCTACAAACGATTGAATTCCTGCTTTATTATACTCAGCAATATATCTTGGGTCATTGTGCCAAACTTCACCGATCAAATAAAATCCAGGCTTAGCCTTATTCACTCGTTCTGAAAATTCTTGCCAAAAATCTTTTGGTACATGTTTCACTGTATCTAACCGATAGCCATCAATGTCTGTTTCTTTGATCCAATATTCAGCCATGTCGAGTAAATACTTACGCGTTTCATTGTTTTCGGTGTTCAGATCGGGCAAACCAGCGAGCCAGCCGTTCTCAACTTCTTTTTGGTTATCCCAGTTGCCGATCTCCATCTCTTTGTGGAACCAATCCTTTTTTGACTCCTCATCTAACCAAGTATGTTTATAGCCTGTATGATTTACGACAAGATCTAATATAACTTTTATATCACGATCATGTGCTTTTTTTACAAGTTGTTTCAACTCAGCCTTTGAACCAAAATGTTCTTCTGTTTCATAGAAATTCTCTGTCCAATAACCGTGATAGCCACCTGGTTCGTTCTTAACAACAGGTGTCAGCCAGATTGCTGTAACACCAAGATCAGCTAGATAATCAAGCTTGTCCATGATCCCTTTGAAGTCTCCCCCATGGTATGCTGTGGGGTCATTAAGATCAACATCAAAATCGTTATTCTTGTCACCATTATTAAACCGGTCCACCATGATAAAATAGATCGTTTCATCTTTCCATGATCGTTCTTCCTTTTTTTCTGCAAGCACTTTATTTTGAACAGATAAAAAAAGAAGAAACGACATAGCCAAGAATATCATTCTTTTGCCCATCGCCGTTCCTCCTATAATGAGGTGCTGTGATTAACCTTTTGTACCGCCAGCAGTTAAGCCAGAGATAAAGTAACGCTGCAGTGATAAGAATAATAGACCGATTGGAATCGCTACTAATACTGAACCCGCTGCAAACAATGTGAAACTGTTTCCGAACTCATTCTTGATCATGTTAAACAGACCAACTGCAAGTGTCATCTTTTCATCTGAACTGATCAGAATGGACGCTAAGATAAAATCAGCGAATGGTGAGATGAAACTGAAAAGTGCGATTACCGCTAAGATTGGCTTTGAAAGCGGCAGGATGATCTGCCAAAAGATACGAAAGTGTCCAGCGCCATCAATTCGCGCAGATTCGTCTAGTTCTTTCGGAATCGTATCGTAATAGTTCTTTGCCAAGTATGTGTTCATCGGAATCAATCCACCCACATAAACAAGGATTAAGGCAAAGTGTGTATCAAGCAATCCTACTTGGTAAGCTAGGATGTAGATTGCAAGGATCGCTACGAATTGTGGAATCATCTGCAAGATTAAGAAAAGAAGCAATCCGTTCTTACGCCCTATGAACTTATATCTTGAGAATGCATAAGCCGTTAGGCCGATAAAGATAACAGAGAGAACCATCGTAATAAAACAAATCTTCAATGTGTTCCAATACCAGATCAGATAATCCGTCTCAGCAAATAGCTCTTTATAATGCGCGAGAGTCGCATTTTTTGGAATGATCGTCGAACTGGATAAAGTGTTCCCTGGGTTAAAGGAAGAACCAATTACCCAAAGGATCGGATAGACAACGATTGCGATCGCTGACAATAATACTAGATAGGACAGAGTTAACCGTATTCTTCTTGCTGTTTTTATACTCATATTAAATCATTCCTTCGTCCTTAAATGATTTCGTTTTTCTAAACTGCCACAATGCAAGTGACACGATGATCAACGATAATAATACAGTTACAGCTGCAGCCTTGCTGTATTGAGCTGAAGTCATCGTTAAATTGTAGATCCAAGAGATCAAGATGTCTGTCCCACCTGCATTTTGATCAGCTACTGCAGGTCCACCATTGTTAAATAGATAGATAACATTGAAGTTATTAAAGTTGAACGTATATTGCGTAATTAAAATTGGAGCTGTTGTAAATAAGACCATCGGAAGTGTGATCTTACGAAATTTATCCCAGTTCGATGCCCCATCCACAGTTGCTGCTTCATAAAGTTCCCCCGGAATCGACTGAAGTACACCCGTTGTCATCGCCATGATGAACGGGAATCCAAGCCATGATTGAATAAAGATTAAAGCCACCTTCGTATAGAACGGATCAGTCATCCATGGTATGGAATCGATTCCAAGAGGTGCTAAAATAGATTGGTTGATCGCTCCGAATGTATCATTGAACAATCCTGAGAAAATTAAGATAGATACGAAAGCCGGTACAGCCCAAGGCAAGATCAATAGTGTACGAATAATCCCTTTGAACTTAATTTCTTTCTGGTTCAATACAACTGCTAAGAAAATACCGACAGAAACTTGGAGTGTAGTCGCTGTAAATGTCCAGATAATCGTCCATGCAAATACCGATATAAACGTCTCACGCCAAATGTCTAGTGAGAAAATTTCAATAAAGTTTTTAAAGCCCACCCAATCAACAAGCTTTGCTGGTGGTGAGTTGTATAAGTTGTAGTTCGTAAATGCTAACAACAACATAAAGATGATTGGAAAAATAACAACGAAGATCAACAATAAGAATCCAGGTCCAACCATTAAATAAGGAAACCCTTTATCTACTACATTGTGATATTGCTCTTTTAGTGTGTTAAGTTTAACGCCGTTATCACGTTTTTTGCCGTTTTGGAAAGCATCGTAGATATTAAAGTAGTAAAATCCTAATCCAATGCCTACTACCAGAATAGAGATTACGCCGTTAACAAGTAAGAAGATGGAATGATCTCTTGGCACTTCTGTACCAAGTGTTACAATTCCCCAAAGTCCAATGTTTAGAAAATCAAGAAATGCTATAAAGTAACAAATTGCTAAAAATAAGAATGCGAAACCTTTAACAAATTGCTTGTTATAAAATTGTCCCATTCCTGGAATGATTGACAGCAAAGCTGCGGTCTTACGGTGTGTCATTACAGGTTTCCCCTTTCTTTTCCCCACTTTTGTGTATTGTTCGAAAGATTTTAGGACCCATTTATAAGTGAAATCTTTCCAACACACACAATAGTTAGAGAAAGCAGTACCCGCGACGTCTGGGTACCGCTTTCCAGTTACTGCTTATTATTTTTTACCGTGGTTCGCTTCAATGTTTTGTCCGATCGTCTTAACTGCGCTCTCTAGAGCAGCTTTTGGCTCAGACTTGCCAGTTGCAGATAATTGAAGTGCGTTTGCAGCTGGAGCCCAAACTTCTGCCATTTCAGGAATGTTAGGCATTGGAACTCCACGTTCTGATTGAACGGCTACAGCTTTAGCTGCTTCGTTGTCTGCGATGATTGGGTCCTCCATTAAAGATACGATTGGAGGGATCTCTGCTGTTTTCTCAAAACGAGTCTTAGCGTTTTCTTCGTTTGTGATGAACTCAACAAGTTTTGCAGCCCACTCTTGGTTAGGAGAGAATTGGCTTACGTTGTAACCTTTAACACCGATAAACGTTTTTACATCTTCACCGTTTGGAAGTTTAGGCATTGGTGAAACACCAATATCGATTCCAGCATCTTTATAGCCTTGGAAAGACCATGGTCCGTTCATTACAGATGCAACTTTACCTTCTTGGAAAAGACCGTCGATCGTAGGGCCAGCTTTTTCACCGATGATTCCTTTAGGGAATAATCCGTCTTTGTACCAGCTAGTGATATAATCTAATCCTTCAACAGCACCTTTGTTAGAAAGACCAAGGTCTTTTGCATCTAAAGTACCGTTGTCGTCTTTGAATACATAGCTTCCATATCCAGAAAGCACACCATTTGCAAAGTAGAAGTCAGTCCAGTTAGCTAAGAAGCCATACTGTGCTCCACCTTTGTCACCTTTAGAGAATGCAAGTACATCATCAAAAGATTCAGGTGCTTCAGGCATTAATTTTTTGTTGTAGATGAAAACAGGTGTTTCAGTTGATTTTGGAAGTCCGTAAAGTTTTCCATCATATGTTAATGCGTTAATTGAAGATTCAGTGTAAAGCTTTGTTACATCATCAGATACTTTAATTGGTGCGATAAGACCTTCGATCGCTAATGGTCCAATTCGGTCATGCGGAGTTGTAATAACATCCGGTCCTTTTTTAGCTGGTCCATCAAGACGAAGCTTTTCTTGTTGATCTAACATTGGGATTTCTTTCAGATCAACTTTGATGCCGTATTTCTCTTCGAACTTTTTGATCGCGTCTTTAGTTCCAGCACCTTTTTCTTGGTCTTCCCACATTACTAATTTTTCAGGCTTGTCTGCAGCCGATTCTTTCTTACCGCCTGTTGAAGAACTGTCTTCTTGCGGTCCGCAAGCAGCTAACGCACTTGCAGCTAGAGCAAAAGTTAAAGGTAATGCTAATAACTTTTTCATCAATTGTACCCCCCATTATTGTTAAAAGATCAAAGCATACAAACGTTTGCACAGATTAGCAAAAAAAATGTTTTTCTGTCTTCTTATATATTTTTTTGCAGTTTATGAAAACGATTGCATTACCTGCTCAATTTCATTATACCTATGCTTTGAATTTTTACAATACTTTTTTAATTATTTTTGGTTTCGCTTTCAGTTCTCTTGATTTTGTTAGTGAAAGCGGTTTATACTATCACCATTACAAGTTGAAGGCAATGTACGTTCCTTAGGGGTACAACCTAGTTTCTATAGGTTGTGCCCCTTTTTTATTGCCAAGACTGAGAGGAGATTAAAATATGTTAAAAGAAGCAATCTACCACAGAGCAGGCAACAACTTTGCTTATGCATATGACGAGACTACCCTTCACATCCGTCTTCGTACTAAAAAAGGTGATGTTGATTCTGTAACGTTAATTCACGGTGATCCTTATGACTGGACGAAGGATGGCTGGCAGACGTCTCGATCGCTCATGACACTTTCGGGTACAGACGAATATTTTGATTACTATTTCATTGCGATTCAACCCCCTTTTCGCCGTTTGCGATATGGATTTGAACTAAAAAGCGGTGTTGAAACGTTAGTATTTACCGAAAAAGGCTTCTATAATGAAGCTCCGTTCGATGACACGGCTTATTACTTCTGTTTTCCATTCTTAAATGGCATTGATGTATTTCGTGCTCCTTCTTGGGTGAAAGATACGGTTTGGTATCAAATCTTCCCTGAACGTTTTGCAAACGGAGATACGAGCAACGATCCTGAAGGTTCTCTTCCGTGGGCTAGCGAAGAACCGAAATTCAACAATTTCTTTGGCGGAGATTTTCAAGGTGTTATTGATCATATTGATCACCTCGTTAAACTTGGTGTGACAGGGATCTATTTCACCCCCATCTTTAAAGCGAAGTCTAATCATAAGTATGATACGATCGATTATTTAGAGATCGATCCACAATTCGGTGATAAAGAAACGTTTAAGCAACTAGTGAAAGTATGTCATGAAAACGGTATTAAAGTTATGCTTGATGCCGTGTTTAATCATAGCGGATATTATTTTGAACCGTTTCAGGATGTGTTAAGTAATCAAGAGAAATCCTCTTATAAGAACTGGTTCCATTTAAGAGAATTTCCAATTCAGACTGAACCACGCCCAAATTATGATACGTTTGCTTTTGAAAAATCGATGCCGAAACTAAACACCGAAAACCCAGAGGTTCGCGAATACTTACTCAAGGTTGCTCGTTATTGGGTGGAAGAGTTTGATATTGATGGATGGAGATTAGATGTTGCAAATGAAGTGGATCATTCATTTTGGAGAGAATTCAGAACAGCTGTTAAGTCTGTCAAACCAGATGCATATATCTTAGGTGAGATCTGGCATGATTCAATGAACTGGCTCCAAGGAGATCAGTTCGACGCCGTTATGAACTATCCATTCACAAATGCTGCTCTTGATTTTGTAGCAAAAGAATCGATCGATGCAAAAGTGTTTGCTGAAAAAATGACGGCTGTTCTTCATATGTATCCGGAAAACGTAAACGAAGCTGCGTTTAATCTTTTAGGCTCGCACGATACAAAACGTGTTCTAACGTTCTGTGATGAAAACAAGGATAAGATGAAGTTATTGTTCTTGTTGATGTTAACCTTTAAAGGAACACCATGTATCTATTATGGCGACGAAGTCGGTATGACGGGTGGTAATGATCCGGGTTGCAGAAAATGTATGGAATGGGATGAAAGCAAACAGGATCTAGAATTGTTCAATCACATTCAAGCATTGCTTAGCCTTCGCCAAGATCACAAAGTATTAGCAAATGATGGAGAAATAAAGTTTATTAAGGCTGATGAGCAAACATTAGTTTATGAGCGATCAACAGAAGAAGAAAGTGTTTGGATTCTTTTGAATGCTAGTGAACACAGCGCGGCTCTTTCCATTAAGATCCCTGAGGACTACTCACACATTTTAGGGTCATCTTTCTCAGGTTCTCTGCCTGGATATGGCTTTAGTATATATAAAAGAAAATAAACATGTTCCCCTCACTAAAAAGTGAGGGGATTTTATTTCAGTAAGTACTCATACCTGTTACAATAGGTAAATGTTAAAACCATACAATATAAACACGATGGAGAGGGATTCACATGAAAGGCACCAAAGCTGCTAAGCTTTCCCTTTTTGCCATAACGTGGCCAATTTTTATAGAGATTATGCTTCATATGTTGATGGGGAACGCCGATACCCTTATGCTCAGTCAATATTCCGATCATTCTGTAGCCGCTGTTGGTCTTACTAATCAACTGTTATCAATCGTAATCGTTATGTTTGGATTCGTTGCTACCGGAGCCAGCGTCGTTATTGCTCAGGCAATAGGTGCTAAGCTTGAACGAACGGCTGCTGAGGTAGCTGTCGTTGCGATCTTAGGGAACTTGCTTTTTGGGTTGCTCTTAAGTGCTGCATTATTAATCTTTGGAGATGTGTTCTTAAAATGGATGAATACGCCACCAGAGTTGATGGCGGAAGCATCTAGCTATCTTATGATCGTAGGAGGATTTTCATTTATCCAATCGGTCATCATGACGATCGGAGCTGCAATTAGAAGCTACGGTTTTACGAAAGATGCTATGTACGTGACGATTGGAATGAACATCTTAAACGTATTTGGAAACTATTTATTCATCTTCGGAGCTTTCGGCTTCCCTGTACTAGGTGTTGAAGGTGTAGCGATATCAACATCTGTTAGCCGCTTTTTAGGATTAGTTGTGATTCTTTATCTCTTGTTCAAGCGCTCTTCTATACCACTGCCCTTTGCGAGTTCAATCAAACTATTTCCTCTTCATATTAAAAGTGTATTAAAAATCGGATTACCTTCAGCTGGAGAGCACCTTTCCTACAGCGGTTCTCAGATGCTGATCACGTTCTTCATTACGCTGCTCGGTACAACTGCACTAACGACTAAAGTGTATACCTTTAATATTATGATGTTTATCTTCCTTTTCGCCGTAGCGATCGGTCAAGGTACACAGATATTAATCGGTCATTTAATAGGTGCAAAATCATACGACTCTGCTTATAAGATGTGTCTTAAAAGTCAGACGTATGCCATGATTATAAGTTTTCTTATGGCAGGTATAGCTTCTCTATTCGCAAAGCCACTTCTGTCTATTTTCACAGATAATCCTGAAATTATTAAGGAGGGTACTATTCTTTTATACTTAACGCTCCTGCTCGAACCTGGCCGTTCTTTTAATCTTGTTATCATTTCTAGTTTGAGAGCTGCAGGTGATGTGAAATTTCCGGTCATTATGGGTGTCATCTCTATGTGGGGAGTAAGTGTCCCTCTTGCCTACTTGTTGGGAATTACCTTTGATCTGGGGTTAATAGGGATCTGGCTAGCTTTCACTGCAGATGAATGGCTGCGGGGGTTATTCATGCTGTCGAGATGGCGTAATAGAAAGTGGCAAAAACAATTAGTCGTGGAACAAGAAGCAACTGCATAAATACAAAAAACCGGAGAACAGTATGTACTCCGGTTTTTTGTATTTAATCTACAATATTAATATTATAGTCTGTCAACCAGCTGTCGATCTGTGCAAGATGAGCCATTAATTGTGGTCCTGTCATAAGCTGGCCGAACCAAGGTTCTTTAAACGTCTCTCCGTTCGTTTGAATGATATCCTGAACGCGTGCTCGGTTTAATACTTCAAACAATGGTGAATTCTTTTTTGCGACAATGCTTGTTAGCCAATCTTTTACGCCGTTCGTATAATCCGGATGGAACGTTTTCGGGTAAGGACTCTTTTTCCGATATAGAACATCATTCGGAAGAACACCAGTAAGTGCTTTTCTAAGTATTCCCTTCTCTCTTCCATCTAACATTTTCATGTCCCAAGGAATGTTCCATGCGTATTCTACTATTCTATGATCTGCAAAAGGCACCCTTACTTCTAATGAAGCTCCCATGCTCATGCGGTCTTTGCGATCCAATAGAGTCGTCATAAACCAAATCATATTCAAATAGAAGATTTCTCGTCTTCGCGCTTCTATTTTTGATTCTCCCTCTAAGACAGGCGTTTCATTTACCGTCTCTTCGTAACGTTGCTGCACATACGAAGCTAAATTTAGTTTACTAGCCCACGAGTCTTGCAAGAGATTCTGCCGAGCTTCTGTTGAACGCATCCACGGAAACATCGGACGGTTTAATAGCTCTTCTTTATGAAACCATGGATATCCTCCAAAGATCTCGTCAGCGCATTCTCCTGATAGTGCAACGGTTGACTGTGGTTTAATCTGACGACAGAACCATAACAGAGAAGAATCCACATCAGCCATTCCTGGCAGATCCCGAACAGTAACAGCTTCACGCAAATGATTGATTAATAGTTCATTATCGATCACGCAGCTATGATGAACAGATCCTGTAGCCTCAACCATCTGATTGATCCAATACGCATCTGAATTGGGCTGATAATCACTCGCTTTAAAATACTTATCATTATCAACATAATCAATGCTGAACGTATGAAGGTCACCCTTGTTTTCTTCTTTAAAATATTTAGCTGCGATTGCTGTTATCGCACTTGAATCGAGGCCGCCAGAGAGAAACGTACATACGGGTACATCTGCAACCAGCTGTCGTGTTACTGCATCAGTCACAAGATCCTTCACATTTTCTATCGTGTCTTCTAAAGAGTCTTGATGTGGTTTACTTTCTACGTTCCAATACCGCCAAATTTTCAGCCCGTTTTTTGAATACGTCGCAGCATGAGCAGGACGAAGCTCTTTTATTCCTTTATATACACCGTTACCTGGAGTACGAGATGGTCCTAGACCGAACACTTCTTGCAATCCTTCACGATCTATTTCAGCCTTCACATCTGGATGAGCTAATATAGATTTTATTTCAGATCCAAATAACAGCATACCGCCTTTTTCCGTATAAAAGAACGGCTTAACTCCTAGTCGATCTCGAGCTACAAACAAACTTTGCTTTTCTTCATCCCAAATGCCAAATGCAAATATTCCATTAAAACGATCGATACAACTTTCTCCCCATTCCATATAAGAAGTAAGCAACACTTCTGTATCAGAATGCCCCTCAAACGAATACCCTCTTTGTAAAAGTTCCTTACGTAGATCTTCGGTGTTGTAAAGCTCTCCGTTATAGCAAAGTGTATACTGTAATTTGTTCTTTGTTCTCGTCATCGGCTGAACGCCGCCTTCAATATCTACTACTGCTAACCTTGCGTGACCAAAACCTGCATGCGTAGTACTCCATACATTGAGTGCGTCAGGTCCTCTTTTTGATAAAGGTGTGGCCATCTTAATCAATATATTTTTTTCATGTGTGAGGTTACGATTCCAATCTGCCCAACCCGTTATTCCGCACATTGGTTTCATCCTTTCTGTACAAACTCCATTTCTAGTACGTATGCCCATTACTCAGCATATGCTTTTATCCTTGTACGGGTGTTTTTTTAAAATTTGTGTATGTTCTCATAAGTTGTATATAATGAATACATATTTCAGAAGATAAAGGTGATAATTACATGCCACAGTCGAAATTTTTTCGTATCGGTTACGGATTTCTGCTCATTTTTTTAATCATTTTAGTAGGAACAAAGATTGACTTTATTTTCAGGCCGATCGTCGTTCTTGTTCAAACGTTATTTTTCCCGTTTTTACTTGGCGGTGTTCTTTATTATCTGTTCCGGCCAGTCGTTCAGTTCTTGCATAAGCGAAATGTGCCGAAGGTGTTATCTATCCTTCTCATCTATCTGCTTGCGATCGGACTTTTCGTATTGCTATTCTATTCTATTGGTCCGATACTACAAAGACAGGTAAGTAATTTAATCGAGAATACACCTGCTTTAATCGATGCAATTCGTTCAAAACTAAATGATTTACAGCAAAATGAATGGGTAAGCCGTTTCCAAGAAAGTGACCAATTTGATGTGAAAGAAATCTCTGATAAAGTGACTGCTTATTTATCTACTAGTGTTCAAACAATTGGTACGAACATCGCAAACTTTATTGGAATCATCACAAACATTATTATGATTTTTGTTACTGTTCCTTTCATTCTTTATTACATGCTAAAAGAGGGTGAAAAAGCTCCACAGATGGTGCTTCAAACTCTTCCAGAAAGACAGCGTAATAATGGTACAAAAATTCTAAAAGACATGGACATCGCACTTAGTTCTTACATTCAAGGACAGATCCTTGTCAGTGTCTGTGTCGGTACAATGCTGTATATCGGTTATCTCGTAATTGGAATCGAGTACTCGCTGATCTTAGCTATCATCGCGATGTTCACTAATGTTATTCCGTTCCTTGGACCGATTATCGGAGTCGTCCCAGCACTAATCGTAGCCATTGTTGACTCGCCAGCGATGGTCATCAAAGTACTAGTCGTTATGGTTATTGCTCAGCAGATCGAGGGTAATGTAATCTCTCCTCAAGTTATGGGTAAAAAGCTGGATATTCATCCGCTAACGATTATTTCTATTTTGCTTGTAGCCGGTAGTCTTGGCGGTCTGCTTGGATTGATTCTAGCTGTTCCGGTATATGCTGTGCTAAAGGTTATTGCCCTGCACACGTATCGCTTGATCAACCTAAGAAAATCAAAAGAGCTTTAAAATAATGTGGAATTGGAAAAAGCATCGGATATTAACGTCCGATGCTTTTTTTGTATTTTTTGTATGGCGTTCGTATTTTCTGTATGGCGCTCGTCCATCGTGCTTGTCAGCCGCTGGACGAGCGCCTAAACCACCATCTACTCTTTCATTACAAAAGAAAACACACCATTTCAATCAAATGAAATGGTGTGTAGTAATTATTGTGCTTCTTGCGGCTGTTTATCGTAGATCGGTACCCAGCCTTCCTTTGATTTGAAGATGCGGACCGCTACTACTTTACGATCTTCTTGCAGCGTGAAATAGTGACGGAAATTTTCAGGAACAGAGATAAGGTCTCCTGGCTCAAGTTCAACATCGAAGAATCTTCCGTTAGGTCCTTCGATCGCAAAAATTCCATGTCCAGAAACGATAAAGCGTACTTCATCATCTGTGTGATGGTGCTCAGCTAAGAAGTTTTTCAAAAGCTCATCTAAGTTTGGTGTCGCATCAGAAAGGGAGATAACATCTTCTGTTACATACCCTCTGCGCTCAGAAATATCATCGATCTCACTGCGGAAGGTTTGAATCACTTCTGCTTTGTCCTCATCACTTAACGAAAAATTTTCACGAAGGTGGGATGGAAGTTTTTCAATGTCCCACTTTTCGTAAATAACTTCCTGTGAGTTTAAGTACGATTCTACCTCGCTTTGTTTTTCAATTCTTTCGTTGTTATCATGAAATCGTAGTTGTGCCATTTTTAACGCCTCCAAATGATTGATTTTTATTTAAAACGTTTAAAGTTTGTAACTTGATGTGGTAAGAGAATAGAAACTCGAAAGCTTCTAAGTGTTTCTTCGCTTCAAAAGCATTTCTGCCCCATACGGTAATACCATGATTACGGATCAAAACAGCTTTTGTATCAGGCTTTATCACCGTACCCACCGCTTCTGACAGCTTGGAGAGATCACCATAATTTTCAACAATAGGAACCGTTATACTTCCTTCTTCTTCCCATATTCCAAAAGCCTTTATCAGTTCTTGGCCTTGGAACGTCACCTCCCCAACATCACCATACAACTCCGAAATTAAGTTGTTATCTACGGTGTGAACATGTAAACAACAGCCTGCATCTGTTAACCGATACACTTCACAATGGATACCTGTTTCTGCTGAAGCTTTTAAGTGCGTATCTTCTACCGGTTCTCCGTACTGATCAACTAAAAGAAAATCTTCTGAGGTACGTTTTGTTTTATCTTTTCCGCTTGCAGAAACGTAAAAAGCAAGAGGCAAGTCACTTACCTTAATCGATACGTTACCACTTGTTCCAGGAAACCAGTCTCTTGATGCCAGCTCATCCTTTACATCTGCGAGCTCATTCCAACGCTGTTGTTTACTCAACTTTTTACACCTCTTTTCTCTAAGACATGAATGATGTCATGAAACGTTTCAAATGGTGTGTATGGTATTCGATTTTCTTCGCATTTTTCAATCAGATAGTCTCTTGCGAAAACAACATCAGCCATCTTAGAGGCTTGAAGATCTGTTATCGAATCACCGATTACAATCTTTTCAGCTCGTGGGAACTTCTCTTCCAGTCGCCTGATAACAGATGGTTTGCAGCAGCCACAATCATTGTCACATTGATCATCACACGCATTGGGCCAAGTTATTTTTATCGTGTCATTTGAAAAGTCACTGTTATTACAAAAAACGTATTCTGAATCTAGCTTGTTCTCTAGAACAGGATGAACAAAAAAATCAATACCACCGCTTACGATGTATAAAGGAATTCTCTCACTTTGAGTAAATTGAATAAATTCCTGAAAACCTTCTCTGATCTTAGAACGTGTTAGGACGAATTCAATGATCTCTTCCTTTTTATCCGAAGAAATTCTAGAAAACATCTTTCCTACACCTTCTCGAATCGAGATCGTTTCATTCAAGATTTCATTAACGATCGGCTGCCAGCCCTCAGGTGAAAATTCTTCCATGATCGCGACGATGTTATCTTTTTCGGTAACTGTCCCATCAAAATCACAAAAGATTACCGATTGGTGTTGAGTTGTCATTTTACAGGAACACCGCCCCAAAGCTCTAATGCTTTTTGTAGTTCTGCATGTTTTTCAGCAAAGCTCTCAAAGTCTTCTCCTTTAACAACTGCGTCAATAGCTTGACGGAAAGCACGCGCTCCACCAGCAGCTCCATCTGGATGACCATGAATGCCTCCACCCGCGTTTATTACACTGTCCAATCCGAAATCATTGTATAAAACAGGTGTTAAACCTGGATGGATACCCGCTGATGGGACGGGAAACGACTTGTTTAACGAAATGCTATCTGTTGTTAAAGCATCTGCTATGCTTAACGTTTCTTTACGATCAAGTGCCACACTTCCATATGGTGATGGGAACAACACAAGATCTGCTCCTGCATAACGAAGCAGTTTGCCTAATATCACGGAATAACCAATTCCATAGAGAGACGATGATCCTATAGCTCCGGATAATGCAGGGTGTGCCATGATTGGAAGCGGAATCTCTTTATCTTCTGCTAGTTCTTGCAATACATCTGGTCCGTAGGATAAAACGTTGAACAATAATGCGTTAGCTCCTAATTCTGCTGCGCGCCTCGCTTTGTCTCGAAGTTCACTCGTTCTGCCTGTTAAGTTAACTGCGTAGAGCGTCTTTTCGCCTGTTCGCTCATGAACAGACTTTAATACTTCTTTAGCGATTTTCACTCTTTCTTCAAAAGGAGTAAGTGGGTTCTCAAAAAGAATTTCATCATCTTTTACAAGATCTACCCCACCTAAGGCCTGCTCATATAATTGCTGCTTGAAGAATGAAAGATCTTTTCCGAGTACCCCTTTAAAAATACTCATAACAAGCGGGCGGTTATGTACGCCTAAGATATCTCGGATTCCAGTTATTCCGAACTTTGGACCAGGAAATTGCTGTTCTAGATTCTTATCAAACTCTAAATCTACGAGTTTGATCTCACCATCTAACGAAAGTTTACCGAAAACCGTCGTTAGTATAGCAGGAATGTCATTTGAAAAGTTTGCTGATGGATAGGAAATCTTGAGTAAGCCCCTAGTTCTTTTACTTCCTAAAAATTGATCTGTACGTGGATCTTCAGGAAGTTCAATGACTTCTTCCACGATACCTTTATGTTTTTTTAGCTGTTCTTGCTCAAGCTGGGGAAGATCTGTCCAAGAACCTACTGTAAGTCCAAGTGCGATGCCTTCTGCTTTTTTGTGTAGATTCTCTTTTTTATCATGCACTAAGTACGTAGCTGTAATTTTGCTCATGTTCGTCGTTCTCCTTTCAAAAACGCAAAAAACCCCTTCACGAGGAAGGGGTGTCTACATATTGACAGTTCCGCTTCCTCTTATCTCTCAGCCAAACGTTTGACTGCAAGAATTAGCACCGTTTTCAGTTAAGCTAAATTAACTGAATGGTTGCCGGGTTTCATCGGGCTAGTCCCTCCACCTGCTCTTAATAAGAGTGCAAATTGTTAGAATATAATTTTAATTGTGATTATGACAGGGTATGAAGGATCTGTCAACCAAAACCTTCAACATCTCATTAGTAAGCTTTAAAGTTTTTGAAAGATGTTGATCTCCGTTCCAGATACTCGCTTTCCACTGGGCAGACAGTGAGCCACATTCGTACGTTTCACTCTTAAGTGTCACACCCTGCTTGTCGGGGCTGTACGAGACACTTCCACTTTTCGGACTGCCTGCCTGTCCCTTAGGAGTCTCGCATCTTACACTCCATTCAACTAATCAAAGAGGCATAAAGAATTAAATAAAACTTCTAAAATAATTTAGCAATTCGATCTGCAGCCTCAATCAAACGTTCTTCAGACGTTAAAAGACCGGCACGTACATATCGATCGCCTTCGCTTCCAAATCCAATGCCTGGTGCGACTACGACATGTGCTTTCTCAAGCAAATAGTCTGCGAACGTTTCAGATGTATACCCTTCAGGTACAGGCAGCCAGCAGAAGAATGAACCTTTTGGCGAATCTACGTTCCATCCATTTTCATTTAAACGTCCAATGAATGCATTTCGTCGTCGTTCATATGTATCTACCAATTCATCCACACATTGCTGTGACCCATTTAATGCCTCAGCTGCTGCATGCTGAACCGCTCCAAACAAGCTTACATAAAAATGATCTTGAAGTAGATTAATGGATTCGATGACAGATTCGTTTCCAACGGCAAAACCAACGCGCCATCCAGCCATGTTATAGGTCTTGGAAAGCGTATAGATCTCTATCCCTACCTCTTTTGCTCCTTCGATCTGTAGAAAACTGACCGGTTTTTGCCCATCGAATCCGATAGCTCCATATGCAAAATCATGGCACACGAGTATATCGTGTTTGTTAGCGAGTTCCACTGTTTCTTTAAAGAAGGATTCAGTGGCAACACCTGCAGTCGGGTTGTTCGGATAGTTTAAGAACATAAGCTTTGCTCTTTCCAGTACCTCTTTATCTATTTCATCATACTTCGGCAGAAAATTATTTTCATTTCTTAAAGGCATTGTCTCCATCGTAGCACCAGCCATTGCTACACCTGACCAATAGTCCGGGTATCCTGGATCTGGAACGAGTGCAACATCTCCTTGGTTTAAATAGCACTGTGACAACTCTACTAAACCCACTTTCCCGCCAAAGAGTACAGCTACTTCTTTCTCAGGATCAAGTGTGACCCCATATTCTCGTTTATAAAAATCGGCAGCTGCCTGCTTCAAAAATCCATGACCGCGAAACGGTGAATACTTATGAAAATCAGGTCGATCAGCTCCCTCTTTCAATGCATCTACAATATGCTGAGGAGTGGGCTGATCAGGGTTTCCTTGCCCAAGATTAATAACGTCATAGCCTTGCTCCACATAGTGAGATACTTTTTTTACAAGTTTGGCGAAAAATTGCTCCGGCAGTTTCCCCATCACTTCTGCCTGCTCAAATTGTTTCACGACGATCACTTCCAGTCTAATTTGAATGTTCTTGAAATTCTAATCAGTTATGTTATACGCTTAAGGAAATTCTGTAAAGACTTTTTTATAATCTGGAGGGTACAATCATGAAAATTGCCTGTATTCAAGTTGATATACATTTTGGCGATCCTGAAAAAAATTATGAACACATAGAAAATAAAATCCGTGAAGCGGTTGTCGAGCACCAACCTGATACGATCGTTCTGCCAGAACTGTGGGATACAGGATATGATCTTACTCGATTAGATGAGATTAGCGATCATGATGGTAAAAAAGCAAAGGAATGGTTAAGTCGATTATCTAAAGAGCTGGATATTAATATTGTCGGCGGGTCTATCGCGTATCGTGAAAGCAACACAGTTTACAATACATCATTCACTTACAACAGAAACGGTGAACAGGTTGGCACCTATTCAAAGGCTCACCTCATTACCCTTATGGAAGAAGAAAAATATATCTCACCAGGAAGTAACGGTAACCTGTTTACTATCGACGGCAACCTCTCCACTCTTGCTATCTGTTACGACATCCGTTTTCCTGAATGGATTCGCGCACCTTTCTTAAACGGGGCTAAAATTTTATTCGTTCCTGCCGAATGGCCGATTCAAAGACAGACCCATTGGCGTGCATTGCTTACCGCACGTGCCATAGAGAATCAATGCTATGTGGTTGCTTGCAACCGGGTAGGAAGCGACCCTAAAAATACCTTCGCAGGTCAATCTCTAATCATTGATCCGTGGGGAGATATTATCGCTGAAGGATCGGTGTACGATGAAGAGGTCCTTACAGCAGAGATATCACCTGAATTAGTAGACGAAGTACGCGTAAAGGTTCCTGTGTTTAACGATCGTCGAACAGATCTTTATTAAATCATTTTAAAATTTAGTGTTGACAGATCTTCATACAACGTTGTAGTATAACGATTATGAATTGCGTGAATATTGTTACGCATTAAAAAACAAATAATTTTGGTCTCTTATCAAGAGCAGGTGGAGGGATATGGCCCGATGAAACCCAGCAACCGACCGTAATACCATTGTAAGATGGGGCGCCCGCATTCTATGGGGAGCCGCTGACTAACTCAGCGTATGGCACGGTGCTAATTCCGGCAAAACATTTTGTTTTGCTAAGATAAGAGGCACGGGAAATCATCATTCCGAGCCTCTTTTCTTATACGAAAAGAGGCTCTTTTTATTTGTAAAAAACTTTCCGGGGGGAACACAAAATGAGCGTACAAGTAAGACCTACATATGAACCGTTAAATGAATTGACAGTCCTTGATGTGGTAAAACCTTTAGCATTTTTCGATGCATCCGAACAAAACCAACTGCATGTTAGAGAGATTGGAGATGGCAACTTAAACCTTGTTTTTCATATAGAAAGCGCACTCTCCAAAAAAGCACTGATCGTCAAACAAGCACTTCCTTATGCAAAAGTGGTTGGTGAAAGCTGGCCGCTCACACTAGATCGCGCACGAATCGAAAGCGATGCTTTATTAAAAGAAGCAGAATCGGTTCCACACTTAGTTCCGAAGGTTTTATATTCAGACTCAACGCTTGCGGTAACGGTTATGGAAGATTTATCTGATCATGTCATCCTTCGAAAAGGACTTATTGATGGTCAAATTTATACACAACTTGCTGATGACATTGGAACGTTTGCGGCTAAGACCGCTTTTTATTCTAGTGACTTTCACCTTCATCCATTTGAGAAAAAAGAACAAGTTAAACGATTTTCAAACCCAGAGCTTTGCAAGATCACGGAAGACTTAGTATTCACAGATCCTTTTTTCAACAACGAAACGAACGACTTCCCTGCTGAACTTCAAAGTGAAGTAGATCTAATTTGGAATGACAAAGAGCTTTTACAAGAGGTAGCTCAGCTGCGACTATCATTCTTAACAAGAGCAGAAGTTCTTCTTCATGGTGATCTACATTCTGGAAGTATTTTTGTAAAGAGCGACTCTACTAAAGTGATCGATCCTGAGTTTGCTTTCTATGGTCCAGCAGGATTTGATATCGCTCACTTCATAGCTAACCTTGCGCTTAATCATCTTTCTCAGAATGCACATGCGAAAGAGCCGTTTCATCGTGAAACTTTACAAACCTATCTGTTACAAACGATTGAAAAGACTTGGGAGACATACACAGTAACGTTCACACAGCTTTGGAACGAGAAAGCGACTGATCCTTTTGCCAAGATCGACGGTGTTCTTGAAAATTTCTTAGAAAAAACGTTTCAAGAAGCAATTGGATTTGCTGGATGTGAAATCATTCGAAGAACGATCGGACTTGCACATGTAGCTGATCTAGACTCTATACCCCAAAAAGAAGTTGAGCTCTTTTATAAAAAAACAGCGCTAGAGCTAGGTGCAAAACTTATTAAAAATCAGAGAAACATTACAAACATCACAGAACTTACTGACTGGATTAGAGGTGCTTAAATTATGACTGTAGCTGAAAAGTGGGTTCCTTCTGTTCGATACAGAGGTAACCACCTTCTTATATTAGATCAACAACAACTTCCCCATCACACGGTTTACTTAAACGTAACCACGATTGAACACGTATGGGATGCCATTTCCAAACTTAAAGTTCGAGGCGCTCCTGCGATCGGAATTGCTGCAGCGTTCGGACTCGCACTTTGGAGTAATTCTGAGACAGAGGCCGATCATTCTTCGTTTTTATCAAAATTACAAAAACAAAGAGATTACTTAGCCTCCTCTCGCCCGACAGCTGTTAATTTATTTTGGGCTTTAGACCGTGTTGTGGCATCTGCCGAACGATCCGCTTCTGTAGAAGAGGCGAAAAAAAACATTGAAGCTGAAGCACTTTTAATTCAAGAAGAAGACGAGAATACTTGCAGAAAGATCGGTGAGTACGCCTTATCGCTACTTCAAGACGGAGATGCTGTTATGACGATCTGTAATGCGGGTGCCATCGCGACAAGCAAATATGGAACAGCTTTAGCACCTTTTCATCTTGCAAAAGAGCAGGGCTGGAATCTTTCTGTATATGCGAACGAAACGCGTCCTGTCTTACAAGGATCTCGTTTAACAGCATGGGAGCTCCAAGCAAACGATATTGATGTGACCTTGATCACAGATAATATGGCAGCCCACACGCTTAAAACAAAGAACATTAAAGCGGTTATCGTTGGATGTGACCGAGTAGCAGCGAATGGAGATACAGCAAACAAGATCGGAACTTTTGGGCTTGCTCTTCAAGCAAAAGCACTTAGTATTCCCTTCTATGTAGCTTGTCCTCTATCTACCTTGGATTTAAAAACAACAAGCGGTGATGATATTCCGATCGAAGAACGTCCAGAAGAAGAAGTCACTCATCTAAACGGTGTTCGTATTGCACCGGAAGGAATAAAAGTATTCAACCCAGCTTTCGATGTCACTCCTGCTGAATACATTTCAGCGATCATTACAGAAAAAGGGATCGTGAGCGGCAATTATCGAGAAGCGCTAGCCACACTAAAGGAGGATGAAAAGATTGAAACCTTATAGAGTCTTGGCAACCGCTTGCCTAACAACTGCTTTGTTCTTAACAGGATGCACCAATGAACAAGATGCTCTTTCCAATAAGACAGAAGCAAAACCAGCTGCTGCAAATGAGTCACAATCAAAACAAAAAAATACGGCTACAACATCTAGCAAAGTTCCAGAACAGCTTCAGAAGCCTTTAAAAATCGCTTCGATTAACCAGTTCTCTATTGGTACTTTTTCTTCTCAATATATTAGTGGCGTAAAGAAGCAAGTTGAAGAGTTCGGTGGTGAGGTACAGATCTATAACGCTGATAACGACCTTTCAAAAATGGCAGCATATGTAGAAACAGCCGTAAACCAGCAAGTTGATGGAATCTTAATTGATCATGGTCGTGCTGATGCAATTGCACCAAGTGTAAAAAAAGCAGTTGCAGCAGGAATTCCTGTTGTAGCTTTTGATAGTGACATCAACATACCAGGGGTAACCGTTATCGACCAGGATGACTATAGCCTTTCGTGGAATGCTTTACGAAGCATGGCGCAAGACTTAAATGGAAAAGGTGAGATCGTATACGTTTGGGTAGGCGGTTTCACACCGATGGAACGAAGAAACGTTATGTATGAAGCTTTTAAGAAACGTTATCCGTCTATTAAAGAAATCGCTCGATTTGGTACAGCGACACAAAATACGGCCCTTGATACACAGTCACAAATGGAAGCTTTACTACAGAAATATCCGAAAAAAGGGGATATTGACGCTGTATTCGCTCCTTGGGACGAATTTGCTAAAGGCGTAACGCGTGCGATCCAACAAGCTGGACGTGACGAAATTAAAGTATATGGAATCGACTTAAGTGACGAAGATCTACAACTGATGCAAGAAGAAAACAGTCCTTGGGTTTCAACAGCAGCAACAGATCCTGCTGATGTTGGAAAGCTGCAAGTACGCTTTCTCTACCAAAAAGTAGCCGGTGAAGAAACACCTCAGATCTATAGTGTACAGCCTCACCTTGTAGAAAAAGAGGATCTGCCTAAGTCCAAAGTATCTATGGACGAGATCGGTAAGTACGTAGAAGGCTGGGGCAAATCAGATGCCGGAACATCACCTTGGATGGAAAACTTACGTAAGGATAACCAACAATGACGACACTCTCATTAACTTCTATACAAAAATCGTTTGGTGAACAGATTGTTTTAAAAGGAGTGGACTTTACCGTAAAAAGCGGTGAGGTCCATGCTCTTTTAGGCGCAAATGGCGCAGGTAAAAGTACACTCATGAAAATACTCTCGGGCGATTATGAGCGTGATGGCGGTGTCATCACGTTGGATGCAGAAGAACTGACGATCAAAACACCGGCTCATGCAAAAGCAGCTGGCATAGAAATGGTCGTTCAAGAAGTAGATACTGCTCTCGTCTCTTCTTTAAGTATCGCAGAGAACGTAACGATGAATACTTTTATCACGGGTCCTGCCTTCTTCTCCTGGAAAAAAAGATATAAAGTGGCTCAAGAGCTATTAAGCAGAGTTGGCCTATCACTGGATCCTGCCATGCCCCTCTCTCAATGTTCTTTAGCTGAGAAACAGTTAGTACTCATCGCAAAAGCAATTTCTAGAAATATATCTTTTATTATTCTTGATGAACCTACAGCTGCACTTAGTACGAAAGAAGCTCAGCATCTGTTCTCTGTACTTCGTGAACTTCAGAAGCAAGATGTTGGCATTATCTATATTTCTCACCGGTTACCTGAGATTATGGAACTGTCGACGAAAGTAACCGTCTTAAAAGATGGATATGTGACGCTTCAAAAAGAAACGTCTGGCTGTACTTCTGAAGAAATTGTTCGCTCGATGCTAGGCAATGAATTGGTTGAACTCTTAAACGATGAAGAAGATAGAATACTAGGCGATACCCTTTTAGAGGTCAAACAGTTCAGTGTTCCAGGTACAGGTGAAACTCTGTCCCTGTCTGTTCGAGAAGGAGAAATTGTAGGAGTTGCTGGATTAGTAGGTGCAGGAAAGACGGAAACGGCAAGAGCATTGTTTGGTGCAGATCCATCAAAAGACTCTCTTTACATGAAAGGTAGAAAAGTAAGAATATCAAACCCTCAAAAAGCCATTTCGGCTGGTATCGGATTTGTTCCAGAAGAGAGACGCAAAGAAGGAATACTTGTCGATTATAATGTGGTGGAGAATTTAACCCTACCTGTCTTAAAGCAATTTACCAAGTTCGGGTTTATCCAAAGAAAACGTGAAAAAACCGAAGCTGAAAAATGGATCAAACAACTCGGTATAAAGACACAAAAATCTTCACTCTTGCTGAACCATTTAAGTGGGGGTAATCAGCAAAAAGCTTCGATCGGTAAATGGCTTCTTACAGACGGAGATGTGTTCATTTTCGATGAGCCGACTAAAGGTATTGATGTTGGCGCTAAACAAGATGTGTTTCAATGCATCAAAAACTTAGCTGACAACAAAAAAGGAGTTCTCTATTTTACGAGTGAGATACAAGAACTGCTCGCATTTTGTGACCGAATCCTCGTTATGTACGATGGAAAGATTGCAGGAGAATTAACTAAAAACGAAGCAACCACTGAAAAAATTATGCACTATGCAACTGGAGGTCATTATGGCACAGTACGTTCATAAAGAACACGTTGAGAACGACATAAACACTACAAAACTCTCACTTCAAGAAAAGATCTTTCCTTTTCTTTACCGATACGGCACCCTTCTTGTCATATTATTAACCGTTATCGGATTTAGTCTAGCAAACGATAAGTTCTTAAGTTATCAAAACTTTACAGATATCTTACGCTCCGTTTCTATTATTACGTTGCTCGCAATCGGTGTAACCATATCTTTAATCGTTGGAGGCTTTGACCTTTCTGTTGGATCAACGGCGAGCCTTGCGACAGTTACGAGTGCTGCAGCACTCGTTCTGTATCGCCAAGAAACGATCATCGCCATTCTTATTCCGATAGCAATCGGTCTATTAGTAGGGCTATTAAACTCGTTCTTCGTTGTAAAAGTGAGACTTCCCGATCTACTCGCAACATTAGCCGTTATGTATATTATTAATGGATTGCATCTAACGTTTACAAAAGGATTTTCAATCTACAACAACATGCCTTTATCAGAAGGTGGAACGGCTCCTGGTGTTTTCCTTCCTTCTTTCTTATTTATTGGTCAAGGTGAGATATGGTCTGTTCCGGTACCTGTCATCATCATGCTGATCGCGGTTATTGTTATCCATGTCATTCTACAGCAGACTCGTTTCGGCAGATTATTGTATATTACAGGCGGAAATGAAGAAGCTGCTCGTCTATCTGGTGTCCCTGTCCAGCGTTACAAGATGTACGCTTATCTTTTATCTGCATTCTTTGCTACTCTTGCTGGTATATTATTAGCGGCACGAATCGGAACCGGCCAAGTTTCCGCTGGTGCTCCTCTATTAATGGACGGTGTTGCAGCAGCTTTTATTGGCTTTTCAGTGTTTGGCGCAGGTAAACCAAATGTGATTGGTACATTTGTTGGTGCCGTTTTGATCGGTATACTTCTTAATGGATTAACGATGCTAAACGTTCCGTACTACGCACAAGATATCGTAAAAGGTTCGATTCTGATCGGTGCCCTGGCGTTTATGTATTATGAAAAGAAAAAATAAAACATACATGGATGTTTTTCGGTAGTAGTTGCTTTCCGTTTAAAAGAATCTAGCAAAAAAACAGCACACTCTTTACGGAGTTGTGCTGTTTTTTGGTAATAGGAAAGTCCTTAAAAATTCACTCGCTTCACAAGCAGGCATTGGCTTACTGATTATGTATCCTTGAGCAGTGTGACAGCCATACTCTTGAAGTAACTTCATCTGTTCATGTGTTTCTACACCTTCTGCCACTGTTGATAGAGAAAGTCCTTCACACATCATGATGATCGCTTTAATGATCGCCGCATCACTCGTATTAAAAAAGTCATCGCTAAGATGTCGGATAAAGCTTTGATCGATCTTTAAATAATTGACCGGAAAATCTTTTAAATAACTAAGAGAACTGTAACCCGTACCAAAATCGTCGATTGATAGACGAACACCTAGCTCTCTTAATTCTTCCATGATGCTGATGCTGTATTGAACATTTTGTATCATCGTACTCTCTGTTAATTCTAGGTGAAGATATTCAGCGGATATACCTGCCGTTTCTATCGCTTCTTTTACTTCATATACAAATGACAACCTTTGAAACTGTCTGCCTGAAACATTTACAGAGATTGAAAGATGAGGCGCACCATCATCATGCCATCTTTTTAGCTGCTTACAAGACTCGAATAGAACAAACCGACCGATCTCATCAATAAGTCCGATCTCTTCAGCTAAAGGAATGAACTGCATCGGAGATACCAGACCCAAGTCAGGATGATTCCATCTTACAAGCGCTTCAAATCCAAGAATCCTTTCCGTTTTCAAACAAAATTGAGGTTGAAAATAAGGTTCTAGTTCACCCTTTTGAACTGCCTTACGTAGAAAGCCTTCTAGCTTTAGCCTTTCAAGTGTGAATGCGTTCATATCACCCGTAAAGAATTCACGTTTTCCTCTGCCCTTTTCTTTCGCTTTATGCAGAGCGGTGTCTGCATTCTTGATGAGAACATCGGCACTCGTGCTATCATTTGGGTAGATGCTGACCCCAATCGACGTACTAACGGTATACTCTTGGCCATCGAGATAGATCGGCAATTGAAGTGCTTCTTCTATCCGATCTGCTGTATCGATTACGTCAGACGGCTTTTCAATCGTTAAGATTAACGTAAATAAGTCCCCCGCGAATCGACAGAGCAAATCTTGACTATGGATTACTTGTCTAAGCTGATTGCTTACATGCCTTAACACAACGTCTCCGATATGGTGACCTAAACTCTCATTTATGATCTTAAAATGATCAATATCCACAAACATCACAGCTAACAGATGGTTTGCAGGATCACTTTCAGAAACGAGTTCTCTTAACCTTTTTTCAAATAAACTTCGATTTGGCAAACCTGTTAGCGAGTCGTGAAATGCAAGTTGTTCGATCTCTTCTTCCGCTTTTTGCTGCCAAGTAATGTTCTTTCCGATCCCATATACACCAACTACTTGATCGTTTACGACGATTGGAATGTTCGTGATGCTGCTTAAAATGTGCCCGCCATCTTTTTTCTTAATATTTGCAACAAAATTTTGCGGTTTATCATGTACGGCGAGCCTGAAGTGTTCAACGACCCGTTTGTGGTCTTCTTCGCACACAAATTGCAGTGCGTGGGTTGAGAGCAACTCTTCTTCTGAATACTCTAAAGACTGAACGAGCGCATGGTTCACACTCGTTATATAACCTTGTAGATCCATAGAATAGATCATATCTGGATTATGATCGAACAACGACTTATAGCGCTGTTCTGATTCAATTAAGTTATCATTAAGCTCTTCCATCTCTTTCGTATTCATCTTGATTAAATGAGATAGCGCTAAATATTCATCCATCTCTTTCATTCTTACACCTCATCTGTCCAATGAACCCCATTTATATAGTGCTACGTTTCTATCATTTATATCGGTGTACAGAAGGCATTGTTAACAAAACAATAGATGGTTATTTTATCCAAATAAAAAAAGCCGCTCTGTAAAGAGCGACTTTTAAAAGTATTAACCAAGAACAGAATATCCGTAGAATAACACTAGTAATAAAGTGATCCAGAAAAACACCCAATTGAGCAGGCGGCTCTCACCACGTTTTCTTTGTACAAGAATGATTTCCATCAATCCGATGAGGACAACTCCTAAAGTTCCTTTGATGATAATCGGCCCTTGATTAACGATACCAGGGTCCGTTAGATAGCCAGCAAGCATGTGGCCACCCGTTGCAAGGATTGCTAAGTACAAAACGCGCAGGATCATATGCAAAATTTTCGATTTTTTTCCGGCATTTTTTTTGTATAGCATATACGTTACAAAAAACAAAATTAACGCCAGAAACCATGATGTTACGTGAGCATGAATCATAAATATATCCTCCTATGTATAATTCTCCATATAACTATACCATGAACTGCTATAAACTAGGCAATCAAATGAGTTCCCTCTGTAAAGTAAGCACTTTCATTGCTATAATAGCAATGTGAGAAATCTTGCAGAATAGAGGTGTTTCCTTTGAAACAGACAGAAACGAAAAATACGGAAACTGTAATTTCAAAAACGGAACAATATGGTGCACAAAACTATCATCCGCTTCCTATCGTTATCTCGGTAGCCGAAGGTGTATGGGTAACAGATCCAGAAGGTAACCGCTACATGGACATGCTGAGCGCATACTCTGCGGTAAATCAAGGGCACCGCCACCCTAAAATCATTCAAGCACTAAAAGATCAAGCAGACAAAGTAACACTAACATCTCGTGCATTCCATAACGATCAACTTGGAGACTTTTATGAAAAAGTATCAAGTCTAACGAAGAAAGATATGGTATTACCGATGAACACTGGTGCTGAAGCTGTTGAGACAGCTATTAAAGCGGTCCGCCGCTGGGCATATGATGTAAAAGGTGTTGCGGATAATCAAGCTGAGATCATCGTTTGTGAAGGAAACTTCCATGGTCGTACGATGACTGCTGTGTCGATGTCATCTGATCCTGATTACCAGCGTGGGTTCGGTCCTATGCTCCCAGGAATCAAAGTAATACCTTACGGTGACTTAGACGCACTAAAAGAAGCCATTACACCTAATACCGCTGCATTCATTCTAGAACCGATCCAAGGTGAAGCAGGAATCGTTATTCCACGTGAAGGTTTCTTGAAGGAAGCTCTTGACGTCTGTAAGTCTGAAAATGTACTCTTTGTAGCTGATGAAATTCAATCAGGACTTGGACGTTCAGGCAAAATGTTTGCTTGTGACTGGGAAGAGATCGAGCCAGACATGTACATCTTAGGTAAAGCACTTGGCGGCGGCGTAATGCCGATCTCTTGTGTAGCAGCAAACCGTGAAGTACTTGGCGTGTTCAATCCTGGATCTCATGGATCAACTTTCGGTGGAAACCCGCTTTCTTGTGCGGTATCAGTTGCTTCTGTAGACGTGCTTGTAGAAGAAAACCTAGTTGAGCGTTCACTTAAACTTGGTGAATATTTCTTAGACGAGTTAAAGAAGATTGATAATCCAGTGATCAAAGAAGTTCGTGGTAAAGGTCTTTTTATCGGTGTTGAATTGAACGAACCAGCTCGTCCTTATTGTGAGCGTTTAAAAGAACAGGGCTTGTTATGTAAAGAAACACATGAAAACGTTATTCGTTTCGCACCACCATTGATCATTTCTGATGAAGATCTAGATTGGGCGATCGAACGCATTAAAAAAGTACTTTCTGTTTAAATCATCGACTGAGGCTGACTCTTTTTGGAGTCAGCTTTTTTTGGGGGCTTTAATTGAGCTCAGTTTCATATACGCACTAGGGTATGTGTCCGCATTTTGATAGATGGATCCACAACTTTTATGGATAAATCCAAAAGTTTAAGCAGTTTATCCAGAAGTTTTAACTCTCAATCCAAAAGTTTTCACTGTTTATCCACGAGTCTACAAATATCGACATCTACACTGAAACTTATACCCCTCATATAACTAAAAAAAGAAGCAGCCATAGCTGCTTCTTCCTTTTAAAGTGCTTTCACCATACCGCCATCGATCAGCAGTGACTGGCCAGTTATATAAGTGTTTGCGTCAGAGCAAAGGAACACGACCATCTTAGCAAACTCCGCAGGTTCACCGTATCGGCCAAGTGGAATTTCGCTTTCCATGGAAGTTCTGACCTCTTCAGCAGAAACGCCTTTTTTCTCAGCCATCATTTGGTCTAATTCACCTACTCGATCAGTTCCGATTCGCCCCGGTCCGATGGTATTAATCAAAATGCCATCTTTCCCTAGCTCTTGCGAAAGACTCTTTGATAATCCGTTGATGGCTGTTCGGAAAGTGTTAGATAGGATGAGTCCATCGATCGGCTGTTTAAAGGACGAAGAAGCAATATTCACGATGCGACCTCCGCCGTTTTTAATCATATTAGGCGTAACCGCGCGAACAGAACGCACAAGACTGAGTAATGTTAACTCAAAGGCACCCTGCCAATGCTCATCTTCAAAATCATTAAACGTACCAGCTGGAGGTCCTCCTGCATTGTTCACGAGCACGTCCACACTACCAAACTTCTCTACTGCTGCTGCAACAAGTTCATCGATCTCATTACGCTGTGTGATATCACATTTTTTATAGAAAACATCCGAACCTGTTTCCCTCTTTATCTCTTCCGCTGTCAGAGAAAGCTGTTCTTCATCACGGCTTGTTAGCATCACGTTCGCACCTTCTCGTGCAAATTCTAATGCACAAGCTTTTCCAAGCCCTTTACTTGAAGCAAGAACGAGTACATTTTTTCCTTTTAGACCTAGATCCATCTCACAATCACCTCGTTTCTTAGAAAGATTTTATAATACGAAACTTACGTATTTCGTTTCAAGATAAGCTTCCATACCTTCTACTCCACCTTCACGGCCAAGACCGCTCTCTTTCATACCTCCGAACGGTGCTTGTGCAGCAGAAGGAACACCATCGTTCCAGCCTATGATTCCGTAATCTAAACCTTCAACAACTTGAGTTCCTTTGGACATACTCTCTGTATAAACATATGCCGCTAAACCAAATGGACTTGTGTTTGCAAGGCGGATCCCTTCTTCAACACTGCTGATCTTGTGAATTGGAATGACTGGACCGAACGTTTCTTCGTTCATGATCAACATATCTTGTGAAACATTTTTCAGGACCGTCGGCTCGTAATAATACCCACCGTTATCTGCTCTTCCTTTTCCTCCTGTTACACACTCTGCACCGTTTGAAACCGCATTTTCCACGTGCTCTGAGATCTTTTCATACCCGTCTTTGTTAATGATTGGACCGATATCTGTACCTTCTTCCAAACCGTTTCCTACTTTTAATTTCTTAGCTTCAACAGCCACTCGTTCTACAAACTCTTCATAAACACTTTCTTGCACGTATACTCGGTTAATACAGATACACGTTTGACCTGCGTTACGAAACTTAGAAGCTACGATTCCAGCGACTGCTTTATTTAGGTCTGCATCCTCAAGAACAACTGCTGGAGCATGACCGCCTAGTTCCATAGATACGTTCTTTACAGTTGCGGCACTTTGCTCGATCAATTTCTTACCGATTTCTGTAGAGCCAGTAAAGGTAACTTTTCTAACTTTCTCAGAATCCATAATGGCTTTTCCAATGACAGCAGACGATCCTGTTACAAGATTGATAACGCCTTTTGGAAAGCCTGCTTGATCTGCTAATTCTACTAATTTAATTGCTGTAAGTGGTGTTTCCTTTGGTGGTTTTACAATAAACGTACAGCCTGCAGCGAGCGCTGGACCTAGCTTTCTTGTAATCATTGCAGCTGGGAAGTTCCATGGGGTAATGGCCGCCACTACCCCAACAGGCTGGCGTAAAACTTGCATTCTTTTATTTTCGGCACTTGAAGGAATCGTACGGCCGTAGATACGCTTACCTTCTTCTGCATACCACTTAATAAAAGATGCGGCATACATCACTTCACCGACAGACTCTTTTAACGGTTTTCCCATCTCAAGAGTCATTAGTTCTGCTAATTCTTCTTTTTGTTCAATCATCAAGTCATGCAGTTTCATAAGATAGTCAGCGCGCTCATAAGCCGTCAACTTTGACCAGCTCGGAAACGCTTCGTGCGCAGCATCTATTGCAGCATCTGTTTCTTCTTTTCCACAAGATGCTACAGTCCCTACCACTTCACCGTTAGCAGGATTATACACCTCTATTTTTTCAAGAGATTCTCCTGTCCATGAACCGTTAATATAAAGCAGCTTTTCCACGTGAATTCCTCCTCTATGTAACTAGTTAATTCGACTTCATTCTACTATTTCATTACGAAGTGTACCGATTCCTTCAATTGTAATCTCGATAACATCAAGGGGCTTCAAAAATACAGGCGGCTTCATTCCTTTACCTACTCCAGCAGGTGTACCTGTCGCGATAATATCTCCAGCTTCAAGCGTCATGCCTTTTGAAAGCTCGTTAATCATAGTTGGGATGTCAAAGATAAAATCAGATGTGTTTCCGTTCTGCCTCACCTCTCCGTTCACTTTTGTCACGATCGAAAGGTTATCTGGATTTGGTACCTCAGACTGATGTACGATCCATGGACCCATCGGGCAAGTTCCGTTGAGACTTTTTCCGAGTAAAAATTGCTTATGCTTTTGTTGTAGGTCACGAGCTGTAATATCGTTGATGATCGTAAACCCGAAAACGTGATCCATCGCTTCTTCTTTCTCTATACTCGTACCCGTTTTACCGATAATTATAGCTAGCTCACCTTCATAATCTAATTGATTGGTTATAGAAGAATGACTAGGAACTCCTTCATCATGACCGATTACAGATGTTGGAGCTTTTGAAAATACCATGATATCTTCCGGAATGTCTGCTTCGCTTCCCATTTCTATCGCATGGTCGCGGTAATTTTTTCCGATACAAAATACATTTTTACCTGGACGCGGAATCGGTGCTTTTAACTGGATCTCATGGAGTTCATATGTATGGTTTGCTACGAGATCAGAGTGAATCAAGCTCTCTACCTTCTCCAAAAATTCGTCACCAAGAGCAATTGCCTCGAGTAAGGTTGTTGGAAACTCCATCTCTCTGCTTTTCGCGAGTTCTGATACATTGACAATTTTCTCTTCTTTCACGAGGCCAATGAAGTCCTCGCCATGTTTAACAGCTGTAGCCCATTTCACAATAACCTGATTCCTCCTTTAATAAACGCTTACAAAGTAATTATTACTACTATATCGGTTCTGACTTTGTACCGTAAAGCAATTTGCTGTTTCAAAACACAATACTCGTTTTTGATTCTTTTTAAAATATGGTAAAATAGTTTGTCATCAAAAAAACCCAACTGATGGGTAACAGTAATGAGGTTATCAAATTATGAAAACTGTACTAAGTACGTTAAATGCCAAATATATACACACGTGTCTAGCGCTGCGCTATTTAAAGGCATATAGTGAACCTGATTTTCCTGTCGTGATTAGAGAGTTTACGATCAAGGATCCTTCTCTTAATATTGTGACTGATCTTTACAGCCAAGAACCTGATGTTCTCGGATTCAGTTGTTACATCTGGAATATTGAAGAGACGATTAAGGTTATCCAAATGTTTAAAAAGATAAAGCCTGATACAAAGATCGTCTTAGGTGGTCCTGAGGTATCTTATGATGTAGCTCATTGGCTCGAACAGATTCCAGAGGTTGACTTCATAGTTGTGAATGAGGGCGAGGAAACGTTTAAGCACTTGCTCACTCAGATTCAAAAGGGTGGTAGCTTTGAATCGGTTGCTGGACTTGCCTATCGAAAAGATGGAGTGCCTAAAATTAACGGTCCTCGTGAAAAACTGGACTTAAAAACAGTTCCATCTCCATTCCGCTTCGAAGAAGATATCCAGTCTTTATCAAAACGGATCACGTATTTTGAGACAAGCCGTGGCTGTCCCTATTCATGTGCGTTCTGCTTATCTTCTATTGAAGTGGGTGTTCGATATTTTGATCCAAAGCTCGTTAAAGATGATTTGATCTTCTTAATGGATAACGGAGCAAAGATTATTAAGTTTGTGGACAGAACGTTTAACATTCGAAGAGATTATGCACTTGATATGTTCTCATTCTTAATCGAAAACAGAAGACCAGGGGTTGTTTTTCAATTTGAGATCACAGCAGATATCATGAGACCGGAAGTCATCGAATACTTAAATGAACATGCACCAAAAGGTTTGTTCCGTTTTGAGATCGGTGTTCAGTCCACGAACGATGCTGTAAACGAACTGGTACAACGCCGACAGAATTTTGAAAAGCTTACGCGTACCGTAACAACTGTTCGTGATGGAGGAAAAATCGTACAGCATCTAGACTTAATCGCTGGGTTACCTGAGGAAGACTACAACTCGTTTAGAAAAACATTTAATGATGTTTTCGCATTTGGTATCGAAGAAGTCCAGTTAGGTTTCTTGAAGATGTTAAGAGGTACAGGTCTACGATTAACAGCCGAAAAACATGATTATGTGTACATGGATCATTCACCGTACGAAATACTAGGAAACAACGTTCTCACGTTTGATGAAATTATTCGTATCAAACAAGTTGAAGACGTATTAGAAAAGTACTGGAACGATCATCGCATGGATCATACTGTTAAATACTTGATACACCATGTATTCCAATCACCTTTTGACTTCTTTCAAGAATTCGGGACCTATTGGGAAACACGTGGATGGTCAAGAATCGGTCATCAGTTAGAAGACCTGTATACACGCTTGATCGCATTCTTAACAGAAGCTGCACCACAGGCACTTCCTGTTGCTGAAAGTCTGATGAAACTTGATTATTTAGAAAGACAACAATTCAAACCACGTAAGCCATGGTGGGAGAACACACAGAACAAAGAAGAAACATCAAGAGTACTCTCCCTGCTCGCTCAATACCCTGAAATGATTGATGGGTTTCCAACTCTTTCTGAAAAAGATATGCATAAACATGCTTTTGTCACGGAAACTGCGATTGATCCATTATCAGATCAACTAGTGCCACAAGGGGAGAATGATTTCTTACTCATTGCGTTGTTTGATCCTAAGCAACAATCGACAAAAGTGTTCACGATAAATAAAGAATCATTGCAAACAAAAAAGGATGCGTAAATCGCATCCTTTTTTTATGTTCACCTTTGTTCGTGCAATGAAGCTCTCTTGAGAAAGTCGATTTCCGCTCCAGGTTGCTCGCTTTCCATGGGGCGAACGGTGAGCCTCCTGCCGCTTTGCGCCCTTAGGAGTCTCCACCTGATCGCTCGTCCCATAGGAGTCGGCGACCTTCCGCTCCAATCAACTTGTCAATGATGCTTCTTAATAGTTCGAAAGTAAGATTCATATAAAAAAGCCTTACAGTTCCATAAAAAATTTTACTTCTTTAAGACCGGTTGTCCTGAAACAAATACAGGGGATGGATTCATCACAACAACTTGACCCTTTTTAAGTCCTTTTGTGATCTGCACGTTATCCTTTTGCTCAAGACCAGCTGAAACCTTCAGCTTATACAATTTGTTCTTAACGATTGTTAACACATACGTTTTCCCATCATCTATTAAAATTGCTTGTTTAGGCACACAAATTGCTTTTTCTGCAAGCTTTTCTGTTACGATGATTTGAGCAGGTTGTCCTTCAACCCAAGACGCTTCATCCTCAACGAGAACGGTCAACTTAAAATTATTTTGATCAGCTGGTAATACAGTTTGAACAGTACCCATCAAGATCTTTTCACCGTTGGATTTGATTTGAACTGTGTCTCCTGTTTTCACGAGAGAAGCCATTTTTTGATCGATGTCAGCAACTAGTTCAAAGTTTCCTTGACCTACAATAGTTAGAAGTGGTTCATCATCGCCAACTCCATTTACTTCTGAAACTACACCGTCAGCTGGACTTTTCACACTAAGATCCTCAAGTTGCTCTTCTAGATCAGATATTTCATCTGACAAGACGGAACTTTCATTTTCAGCCAAGTCACTTTGCAGCTCAGCTTCTGCTAATTTTTCTTGAAGAAGCACTTTAGCATCTTTGCTGTCTTTTTCTTCATCAAAATCCGAAAGTTCACTTTTCCATTCACTTATTTGTCCCGAATAATGGCTGCTTCGAACATCCGCTGCTTCTTTGTCTCGTTTCAAGTTGCGAAGTTCATTATCAATCTCTGCATTTTCATATGTGATTAAAGTTTGACCCGAAGTAACAGTATCCCCCTTCGATACCAACACTTCTTTAATCGAACCAAGAGATGCATTTTCATAGATCTCAAATGTGTTCTTTGACTGTGCAACACCAGTTGTTTCGTGTTTTTTCGTAAAATCTTTTTGTGTAGATAGCCCAGTTGCAACTCTTGGCGCTTCAACTGCGGCAGATTCTTTTTTATCGAAAATCACGATGTTCATAACGACAAGGAGGACAACCATAATAGCTGCAGCAACCCATTTCAGTTTATTCATAAGCTTGTCTCCTCCTTAAATCAGCTGTCCACTAGCTAACGCAGCGTATAGCGAAGATAATAAAATAAAAACAACAAAAAATCCGATTGTAACAACGAGGCAGTAATTCTTTTCTTTAAAGGATAATTGACGAAGTGCAAAATACATCACAACAGAACCCCAGATTGTAAAGATATTGATGGAGTTTAAGAATTCTTGCCAAAAACCATGTTTAAAGAACAGTACACCAGCAAAACCGAAACCTAACGGCTGAACAACTTCTTCTGCACCTGTTACAAACTGAATCGGCAATTCGAATAAGAGTCCTAGAATAAATAGAAGATATACTGTCGTCATTACATAAAAAAGTGCTTTAAATCCGATATCTCGAAAGAAAACATATAAAAATAGTACGCCTGAATTTATCACTAAGAACGGTATGATCAATCCCCAGGCACCGCCTACTAAAGCGATGATATATCTCAAGAGCTCAAGTTCCGCTCCACTTAGTTTCGCTGCCTCTACAAAAGAAATAGTTTTAAACGATGGAAACGCTGCAAAGAATGAAAGTGCATGCAACAATCCGCTAGCGACTAATATAGCAAAAAAACGAATCCAAAAACCCTCTTTATCTTTCCATTCATTATAAAACGCGAAATATGTATTCGGCTTAGTTAAAGCAGGAATAAATTGTGCTCTTCCTGTCATGGTGCCGCCCCCTTCTCTCTTTATCTCTGTCTATGTTATCACAATTTTTTACTCATAATGACAATTTCTGACTCATTTTTGAAAAATAGTACCTTATCCGCATAAATAAATTTGGGTAGCAAAAACTAAACCAAATTATTGCGAATCGGGATGATGTTCATCATGACTTTCTTTAAGAAACCAAAAAAATTGCTAGAACAAAAAAAAACAGCAAACGAAGCTGAAAATCAAGGGTCTAGTCCATCCTCTCAAAGTAATTTAGAAACAAGCTCTTACTCAGAGCAGGATGCGAAAGTTAACCAAAATCAATCGATCGATGTTCTGCTTAAAGACATTGAAAAAAGCTTCTCTTCTTCCGAAGACCTGATGACTCATTGGGTTGAGATGCCTGCTGACAAGAGCAAAGTGGCATTAATTTTCTTGGACTCAATTATTGATAAACAGAAACTTCAGGATTTGATATTGAATCCTTTATTTGAATTGGACAAAGATATTGATCTACATACTTTCGAAACAGTTATTAATATTGACTTTAAGAAACAATCAGACTTTGCAAAGATCCAAGAATTACTCTTACAATCTTACACTTTGATATTTACGAAGGACACAACATGCTATTTTTCTGTATTCACTCCTGTTAAAACAGAACGTGATATCAAAGAGCCTGATAATGAGGCTGTTATACGTGGATCTCATGAAGGATTTATAGAGAGTATGTCAACAAATATTGCTCTCATTCGTAAGCGACTTAAAAGTCCGAAGCTCGTAGTGAAGTATCTGCAAGTCGGAAAAGAAACGCACACAAATGTTGCAATGCTGTACATGTCAGATATCGCAAATCCAGATGTGCTTCATGAGATTGAAAGAAGGATAAATTCAATAGAAGCAGATTCCGTTATGACTCCAGGGAACATCGAAGAGAGTATTGAAGATAAAACATTTAGTCTGTTTCCACAAACGTTGAGTACAGAGCGACCTGACCGGGTGGCTGCTAACCTGATGGAAGGAAGAGTAGCTCTTCTATACGATAGCTCACCGACCGTAAACCTTGCACCTGTAAACTTCTTTGTTTTCTATCAAACACCTGATGATTACAACAAACGTTGGATGTTAGGAAGTTTCTATCGATTAATTCGTTTGTTAAGCTTTTACATTGCAATTGGTCTGCCCGCCTTTTATATTGCGATCGTTTCTTTTCATTTCGAGGTTATTCCATCCGCTCTCATCCTCTTAATGAAAAGCTCACTTGAAAACATCCCGTATCCACCACTTTTTGAAGCATTAGTGATGGAGCTCACAATTGAGTTAATACGTGAGGCCGCTATTCGTTTGCCAACAAGGATCGGTTCCACGATCGCTATCGTTGGAGGTTTAGTAATTGGTGATGCGGTCGTTAAAGCAGGACTCATCTCAAACCTAATGATTATCGTTGTTGCGACGACTGCGATTGCGGCTTATACAGTTCCTTCAAATGAGATGAGTTTAGCTGTACGTTTATTGCGTTTTCCATTCATGGTAGCAGCTGCAACATTCGGTTTCTTAGGTATTGTGTTCGGGTTAATTCTCATGTTCTTTCATCTTTGCCGTTTATATTCATTTGGGACACCATACCTTGCACCGCTTGCACCTTTTAAAATAGGAGATCTAAAAGATACAATCATTCGTTTACCTTTTCTCAAGATGAACTCACGTCCTAGTGATATCAAACCAATAAAAAAAGATGAAGATAATCATACAAGAAAGTGGGAGAAGTCATGAATAGCAGCCATACGATTACTCACAGACAGCTGTTCTTTATTATCACTCAATCCCAAATCGGCGTTGGTGTCCTTTCACTTCCTTATACGTTATTCGTAAAAGCCAAAACAGACGGATGGATTTCCCTGCTCTTAGCAGGTCTCTTTATTCAGTTCTCTATACTTGCGATTTGGAAACTATGCGAGATGTATCCAAAGCAGACAATTTTTGATTTTATGCCGAAGATCGTGGGGACAAAGCTAGGAGCTGTTTTAAATTTTTTGTTCGTGGCTCATTTGTTCTCTGTATGTGTTGTCCTTTTAATCCTCTACAACAGCGTCGTTTCTAAATGGATTTTTTATCAGACCCCTCGGTTGGTTGTTATTTCCATGTTGGCTCTTACTTGCGTCTATTGTATTACATGTACAGCACGCGAGATCGCCAGGTTTTTGATGTTAGTCTCTCCCTTACTTCTTGTGATGTTTATTTTTGTAGGATATGCCTATACAGATGTTCACCTTCTTTATGCGTTTCCGGTAGGTGCATCCGGTATCAAAACGATACTTTCAGGTTCTACAGATGCGTTAATCTCTTTACTTGGCTTTGACACAGCGCTCGTATTTTTAGCTTATACGCAAGGAAGATCGAACAGTAAACTGAAAGCAATTTCTTATGCTTCATTATGTGTTACCCTTTTCTATTGCTTTGTCACATTTACAACGTATATTTTTTTCAATCCAGTTGAAATTGTAATTGTTCCAGAACCAGTGCTGTATATGTTAAAAGCTTTCTCATTCAAAATCTTGGAGAGAACAGACCTTATTTTCCTTTCCATATGGATTGTATTTGTTACAACTTCTCTTATTAGTTATCTGTTCTTTACAGCAAAAGGCGTCCAGTCAATTTTCAAGCTAAAACATCATAAATCTGCTGCACCTTATGTGGGAGTTATTTGTGCATTAATCGCTTCGATCCCAGCGAGTAAATTAGATGTTCAACTGTGGTCCAAATTGATAGGTATGTCAGCATTATGCTGTTCGGGTATCTTTCCGATCTTCTTACTACTCATTGCTGTTATCAGAAAAAGAAAAGGCAAAGGCAAAGGAGCGGTTTCAACATGAGGAGTGTAAGGTTAATCTCTCTTTTTTCTAGCCTTTTATTATTAACAGGATGTTGGGATCAGGCTCAACTAAACGAAACAAAACTCATCAGAGCAGCAGGATTTGATTATTTAAAGAACGGAAAAATAAGAAACACCGCTTCTATTCCTCAATATCTCAATACAGAATCAGGAGCTGGACCAGTAAATAATCAGGTTTTCCATGCTATTGGTAACACTGCCCGCCAAAGCAGGATTAAATTAGATCGAAAAGTTTCAGAACAAGTTGAAGCATCAAAAAACTTAATCGTGGTATTAGGAGAAGATGCTGCAAAAAAAGACATCTATCATATTTTGGATGTATTCTATCGGGATCCTAAATCGGCACTCAATGCAAGGATTGCAGTGGCAAAAGGTAAAGCATCTGATGTTATCAGTGCAAAATTTAAAGAAACCGAAACTACCATGGGTATCGGTCAGTACTTGAATGAATCTGTTCGATCAGCAGAAAAATCATCTATCGTACCTTCAGAAAATATCCAAACGATATGTCCTGTGATGTTTGATCCTGGTCAAGATTTTGCATTACCTTATCTTGTACCAGAAAAAAATGACGTATCTGTTAAAGGTGTTGCAGTATTTCATGGTTATAAGATGGTTGGTACTATTTTTGGTGCCCAAGGAGTTATGTTCACATTATTAACTGGAAAAGAAAGACACTTATCCATGTCATTAACAAAAAAAATCACCAACAAACACAAAGATAGAATTATGAACTTTGTTTCCATTAAAGTAAAACAGAATAAACGAACATTTAAGGTTGATGTTACTCCAGATGAAAGGGTATCAGCTCATATCAAACTAGATATGAAAGTCGTGATTACCGAATATCCGAGGGATAACTTAACTACTCAGAAGAAAATCCATAGTATTGAACAAGCACTTTCAAAGACGCTAACAAAAGATGCAAATGCTATTCTTAAAGAGTTACAAGACATGAATAGCGATGCATTTGGTGTAGGGAGAAAACTCATCGCATTTCATAATCCCACATGGAAAAAGTTAGATTGGAATAAAGAGTACCCGAATATCAATTATACTGCTTCAGTAAATGTGAAAGTAATTGGTCATGGTATAATTGAATAGCAAAAGGATGCAAGGCGTGTAAGCCTTGCATCCTTTTCATTTACATCTGATCCAATCTCACACGTGTTCCTCTGCCAGAGTGCTCTGCAGGTTCTACAATCAGTCTTTTTGTTAATCTCGCTTTTAATTCAGGAACGTGGGATATAACTCCGATCGAAAAATTTTCCATCCTAACTTTTTCCAAAGCTGTTACAACTGTATCTAACAGCTCTTGATCAAGTGTACCAAATCCTTCATCAAGGAAGAAAAACTGAAGAGGAAACTTCCCTCTTAGCTGGATTTGAGCAGAAAGCGAAAGTGCTAGTGCAAGTGACGTTAAAAATGTCTCTCCTCCAGATAAAGAGGTGACAGGGCGTTTGATTCCTCCGTTGGCATCATCACGAATAACAAAACCACCCGCTGAATCTACTTCGATCGCATAACGTCCACGAGTAAGTTTAGCAAGCCTGCCAGACGCATCGCGTGTTACAAGATGCAATTGCTCTTCAGCCATGAATTCAACAAAAGCATTTCCACGGAACACACCTTGAAGTTTACCTAATTGCTCTAGTAAATTAGAGACCTTTTTCTTTTCTTTTTCCAGTTCTTTGTAACGTGCATGATTTTTCTCAACCATCATATACCTTTGTCGCGCTTCTCCAACAGCCTCATGCGTATGGTTCATTTCTACTTTGAGACTTTGCAGCTGGCTTTTTGCCGATTCAACATGTTGACCGGTTAGAATTTCCTTAGGGAGCTTTTCTTTTATCGCATCTAATGCCATAGCATTTGACTTACAGCGATCTTGATAATCTTCTATCAGCTTTTCCCATTCCAACTGAACTTGCTCATCTTTTAAACAGTTTTCAAAGTCTTCATATGATTGGAAATCTGACTTACTTAACTGTTTGTTCCATTCTAGTGTTGCTTTTTCTACTCTGGATTCAGCAACATTCTTCCTTTGAACAGCAGAATGATATACTTTATCACTCTCTACGTACTGCTTTTTAGCATTTTCATATTCTCGTTCGGAATGAATGAATGATTTCTTCAGACTCTGCAACGCATCTTGTACATCCTCAAGAACTCTTTGAGCTTTTTGATCGCCTACTCTGTTATATAGCTTTTCTTTAATATCTTGAATTTCTTTTTGCAGCATTTCGTGTTGTTTAGAAGAGACAGATAAACTCGTTTTCAACTCGGATTTTTGCTCTTTGGCGGATTCCATTTTTTTCGTTTGTGTTTCTAGAAATTCTTCTGCAATATTTAAACTTTTTACGATTTCCGTTTGGCGGCTTTCTTTTTGTTGAAATCGTTTTAGCTGCTCTTTAAGCTCCTCTGATGAAAAGGGAATCTCTGCTTGCTCCCATTCCGATTGAATATGATCTATTTTTTTTGATATCAAAAGGAGCTGTTGTTTTAACTTGTTAGTTGTTTCACCATTATTTTCAAATGAAATAGAAATTCGTTCATATTGTTTTTGATCATCTTCTAATTTAGATAATAACTTCTGTATGCGTTCTTCAATCAGAAGCTTATCTTGCTTAATCCCTTTTACATTAGCTTCATGATCCTTGAACTGTTCCAAAGAAAACGCTCTGATTTCTTCTTTCTCAATTGTGATCGTGATTTGATCTGATGCAGCAGTTTCAGCTTCAGCAAGATTAAGTTTTTTCCATAGCGTTTGGGAATCCTTTTCAAGTCCTTCACTTAGGTGTTTCAGCTCATGATAGTTTTCCTTCAAACGTTCAATCGCTTCTTCTAATTCGTGAATACGCTCGTTATCATGTTCAACATTTGCATGCATTTTGTTCGGTGATGGATGGATTGTTGAACCGCATACCGAGCACGGTTCGTTTTCTTTTAATTCTCTAGAAAGCTGTGCAGCCAAATGGCTGATTCTTATTTTTTCTTGTTCGTTTTTCCATTCACGCAATTTATCCATCGAAACTTTTGAAATCTTTTCGTTTGTACGCAGAATTTCAGACACTTCTTCATACATTTGCTGAATATCGTTCAGCACTTTCTTTCCTGCATCGTAACTTTTAACTATTGTTGAACTGATCTGTTTTTTTGCTTTTTCTGCAGAAGTCTTTTCAGCTTCTGAAACGGAGATTTCTTTTTGTATCTTTTTCTCTTCATCACGAACATCTTCTAATCTTTGATTAAGCAGAATAGCTTGTTGATATATACGGCGATCATTTTGTGTGATTTCAATTTGAGATAATTCTTTCTTTAAAGCAGATTGTTTATCTTTCCCACGCTTAAGAACTTGCGTGGCATCATACTCAGCTCTCTCGCATTCTTCGTACAATGTCACCAATTGTTTATGCTTTTCCGTTTCGTTCTGCAAAATCTGATTTTTTCTTTCTAGATCCTTTTCCCAGTCAACTGCTTCTCTTAATCCACTTCTTTTTTCGATAAGAACAGGCTCATCCTCGTTAATCGCCTTCTTGGCTGATTCATATTTCTTTTCAAGCTCTTCAAGAATGGTCTGAAGTTCTTCAGTCTGCTTCTTTAGCTGCTCTTGCTCTTGGCAGACTTTTTTCTCATCCGCGAGTGATTGTTTCCACTCGGTCGCATAGGGAGCAATTTTGTCTGCATAGATAGCTTTCTTTAAATCCCGTTGAACACGTTCCATAGGGATTTCCTGTTTCTTCAGTTCGTTTCTCTCTTCGATCAGCTTTTCATTTTGAACTTGAGCATCCCAGTATACCTCAAGGGTTTTGAGATTCTCTTCTTGTTCTTTGTATTGTTTTGATACTTTTTCTAACTTTTTTTCATTTTCTTTTAGGTGAGCTAATGCCTGTTCTAACGTTTCTAAGGAGGCTTCACCCAGACCGGTTTGCTCTGCTGTGATTTCATTCAGGCGGTTTTTTTGTTCATCTGACCGTTTCTTTAGCTTTTGATTTAATTGGTCTCCGTACTTTTCAAGTTGGAACAGACGTTGCAGCATCTGTCTTCGATCAGCACCTTTAAGGGATAAGAATTCAGCGAATTTACCTTGAGGCAGAACGACCGCTCGCGTAAAGTCATCGATAGTCAGTCCGATCAGCTCTTGAACAAGACGCGTTACATCTCGTTCTTTGTCGGCATGAACGATAGATTCACTGTCCACCACCTCAATTAATCGACAAGTACTTGTTCGAATGGAATGTTCACCACTTCGTTTAAATATGCGCTCCACACTGTATTCTTTTTGCTGAGCACCTTCACCTATCTGAAACGTAAACGAAACAGACAGTTTATCTTCAGCCTGATTCATGATTCCGTGTGTTCCACCAGCCGCACGTTCTACCTTTCCATAAAGAGCTAGTGTCACAGCGTCTAGAATCGTGGACTTCCCGCTTCCAGTCGGTCCAAATATACCGAAGACTCCGCCAGAACAGAGTTCATGAAAAGGAACGGATTGTGCTTCTCGAAAACTTTGCAAGCCTGAAACAGTTAATGCTATTGGTCTCATTCTCGTTCCTCTCCTCCTAATTCCCCTTCTCCAACAAGATCAAGAAATAAGGAGATCAGCTCATCGTCTGGCATCGCTCCCCCTGTCTGTCGCTTATAAAACGTTGTAAACAGTTCATCAACAGGCAATTTTTGAGCAGATACAGAGATTTGTTCTCCGGACTTTTCTTGATACACAGGTTTGATATGAACAATGCCATCATGTGATTTTCTAAGTCGTTGAATTTCTTCCATCGAAAGTGCATCATCTACATGTATGGATAGATCAATCCAGCAATTTTGGTGCAAACCATCTTGAATTCCTTGAAGGACCTCCTGGATCCCATTCTTTGCTTCCCATGATACTAGTGGTTTTCCCGAAGTTAGATGAAGCTCTTCAACTTCTGCAATACCGTTTGGTTCAACGTTAATAATGGACACAGATTTTGCTTGTCCACTTTCAGAGAAACTATAAGATAGGGGAGAACCTGAATACCTTGCATCTGTTTTTGCTCGTTTGATTCGTTGTGGACGATGCAGATGGCCTAATGCTACGTATTGAGCTGAACTCGGAAGACTTTCTGCAGCTACCGTATACGCACCACCAATGTGAACAGGTCGTTCAGAATCGGTTTCCTTGCTTCCAGCGACATAAAGATGACTCATCGCAACATGCACGTTTCCTGGCTTAAATTGATTGGTGATCTGTTTAAAATACGAGTCCACCCAATCATCATATTGAGTTCTTACATCTAATTCTTCAGCAGATTCACTTAGTAGTACTTTTAGTCTTGATTCAGAAGGATACGGCAGAGCAGCGATTTCTAAGATCTCTCCCGTTCTCTTAATCGGAACACGCTGAAGTTCTAACGTTGGCAGACCTACCAGCGTGATGCCCAGTTCTCTTAGCAGAGGGAAGGAGGCAGCTAGTCTTTCAGGATGATCATGATTTCCCGCAATCGCGATAAACGGACATTCTCCGTTTCTATTAATCCGTGATAGTGCATCATAAAACATTTGCTCCGCCGCAGCCGGAGGATTTACCGTATCAAAAACATCTCCCGCCATTAATACCGCATCTATTTTTTCACGCTGTACGATCTCTACTAGTTCGTCTAAAAAATCTTGTTGTTCCTGAAGTCTGCTTCGTCCTTCTAATGAGCGCCCAAGATGCCAGTCAGCAGTATGAAGTAATCGCATCGTATCCCTCCTTATTTCACTTGAAGAATGTGTCCACCATCAAAAAAGTAAAGATAACTTTCTTTTGCTGGCTTTTTTAGTATTCTTTCAATGGCTTTTGCGTACAAATTGAGCTGCAATTCGTAACGGTTGAACAGGATCTCTCTTGCTCCTGTAAAGCCGTTTGTAAAGCGGTTCGTGATTTTGTCTGTTTTATAATCAATCAGTACATAACCGTCTTCTTCTTCTATGAGACAGTCGATGACACCTTGTACAAGAACATGTTCTTCTTCGCCTGTCCACCCTCTTTGAATCTCTGATAATGGGAGTGCCATACTAAACGGAATTTCCCGTTTCAAATCATGCTCTTTGATTCTCTTTCCGAGTGGCCCTTCTATAAACTGCTGAATCTGAGAAAGCTGAATATATTGAGCTTGTTCTCTTGTAAGCAGCTCTTTCGTTTCCATTTCTGCAAGCTGATTTTGAAGGGATTCTAATGTAGCTGGTTTTCTAAAGTCAATATGCTGCATGACCATATGCATTGCTGTACCGACTTCAGCAGCGTTCAACTGTTCTTCTTGCATAAATTTTGGCCGCTCATGTATAACTTGTTGGGCGGCTTTTACTAATTCTGTAGAACTGTATTCATCTGCTTGATATTGTTTTTTTATTTCTGTAACCGACTGTTTCGAACGGGTGTATGTTGAATTTTTATTCGTATATCGCCATTGGAGTCGACGTTCGACTTCATCAAAGTCATCTGAAGCAAGATTCACTTTTTCATAGTTCTCTAACTGCTTCAGCAACTCTTCTTGTTTTTCTTTCTCTTCCACTTCTAACTCTTCATATTGACTCGCTGGAAGAACCGCAATCTTCCAATCTGTTTCATCTATATAAACTTCACCTCTGCCTCTTTCACCTGTTCCTAGCAGCGATAAAAGGGGTTCAGCGTTCTTATGGCGGATGACTGCTCTTCCGATCCAATCAAGATAACTCTTTACACCAGCTCTTTCAAAGTCTGGTAGAATCCAGTTTTCTTCATAAAGAGAATCACTCCATGAATCCACAGATTTTTCAATGTCATTTACTGTGCCGACTAAGTACAGTTTTTCTTTTGCACGTGTAAGAGCCACATATAGTACTCGCATCTCTTCTGCGATCAATTCCATTTTCTTTCTTCCGGCGATCGCAAGCTTCGGCAATGTCGGATAGGCAATTCGGTACTCTGGATTTATATATTGAGTTCCTAGTCCGAGTTCTTTATGAAGAAGAACTTTTTCGTTCAGATCTCTTGTATTGAACTGTTTGTTAATACCCCCAACGAATACAATAGGAAACTCTAAGCCTTTACTTTTATGAATCGTCATGACACGAACAACATCTTCTTGTTCACCTAAAGCTCTTGCCGCACCTAGATCTTTTCCTCGCTCCTGCATTCTTTCAATAAAACGAAGAAAGCGGAAAAGCCCTCTAAAAGATGTACTTTCATACATTTTCGCACGATCATATAAAGCTCTTAAGTTGGCTTGTCGTTGTTTTCCGCCGGTTAATCCGCCTACATAATCAAAATAGCCGGTTTCTCGGTAGATGTCCCAGATCAGATCAGAAAGAGATCCTTGTCGCGCTTGATGACGCCACTTTTCCAGCTGATCTAAGAAAGTAGAGACCTTCTCTTGAATCCGAGCGTTTTCTCCTTCAGCACGATACAGTTCTACGGCTCCCAAATAATTATCTTGTTTTTGTTTCAATCTGATCACTGCAAGTTCTTCACCCGTCATTCCGACAAGTGGCGAACGAAGAACAGCTGCAAGCGGGATGTCTTGCAGAGGGTTATCGATCACCTTCATGAGTGACATCATGACATGAATCTCCGTCGCATCAAAATAGCCAGTTGAAAGTTCAGCATAAGCAGGTATCCCTTGCTGCTTAAATTCTTCTAGTATGACTGGTGCCCATACGGAGGTTGCCCGAAACAACATAACGATGTCTTTGTATTTTGCCGGGCGCAATTTTTTCGTATGTTTATCAAGTACGAGATGTGGACAGTTCCCCGTCGTTCCTACGATCTGTTTTATTTTTTCTGCTATAACTCTTGCTTCTAACTGAACGGTTTCAAGCTCCGATTTTTCTACTTCTCCATTTTCAAGACCTTCTTCATCTGTTACAGGCTGACTTTTATTAATAAGAAGAAGTTCTGGTTCCTTTCCCTCTTGCTCAGGATAATAAGTAGCACCAAGCTTTAATTCAGCATCATCGTTGTACTCAATTTCCCCTACTGTTTCGTTCATAATCTGTCTGAACAAATAATTTGTAGCTTGCAGAATTCCATTTCGGCTTCTAAAGTTTTTTGCAAGGTCAATGCGTAAGCCGCTGCCGCCTTCTTTCGTGAACTGTTTGTACTTAGTTAGAAAAAGAAGTGGTTCTGCTAGTCTGAATCGGTAGATGGATTGCTTCACATCACCTACCATGAACATGTTTCCTGCTTCTCCATCTTTTGATACTAAGCGAACTATGGATTCTTGGACAAAATTCGTATCTTGATACTCATCGACTAGTACCTCTACAAATCTTTCTCTGTATTCTAATGCAGCATTAGATGGAACTGGTACATCCATCGTTGATCCTTCACCTTTTAATATTCCTAGGCAAAAATGTTCAAGATCACCAAAATCAACAAGAGACTTTTCTTGCTTCGCTTCAAGATAGCGTTCTCCAAACTTTTTCACTAAGGAAGACAGTTCTTTAACAACAGGAGCCATCTCTTCAATATGAACGATATACGAATCAGGATGCCTTTCAAAATATTCTTCTTTTAATGCACCCGTCCGTTTTTTAATGTTGTCTCTCATAGCTTTTACTTTATTCTTCAGTTCTTCATCTACATCTTTCCCACGAATGGCTTTTAATTTCGGAGGCTCATATGATTGAAATTCCTCATAAAGCTCACTCCAGCTATTCTTTGCACGAAGTAATCGTTCGATAAAGATGAGATCTTCTTGAAGTGTTTCGGCGTAAGCAAGAGGTCCTCCTGAAAGCTCGCTCAGCTCTATCGCTCTTAATGCCAAAGATCGAAGCCCTTCTATCTGTAGCGATATATCGATCAAAAGCTCTTTCGTCCAAGGAAGATCGTCAATGGTTGCCGCTTGCACTTGGTAAGTTTCTGCCATCTGGTCTAGCCAGCCGTTCGGATCAGGGTGACTTCGAGCAAAATCATAGAGCGATAAGATTAGTTTTTGAAGTTCCATATCATTTCGGTCAGAACTATAAGCATCGACCACTTGGTAAAAAATATGGTCTTCTCCTTTGCTATACTCTTCTTCAAACAAATCCTCTATCACTTCTTGACGAATAAGTTCTGCTTCTGTTTCTTCTGCCACACGAAAACCTGGATCGAGGTCTGTTTCATAATAGTGTTTACGAAGCACCTCAATACAAAAAGAATGAAGAGTAGAGATCGATGCTTTGTTTAATAAGTTAAGCTGCCTTCTTAAGTGGAGAGATGAAGGATTTAAAGACAGTTCTTTATCGATCGCTTCTCCTATTCTTTTTCTCATTTCAGCAGCGGCAGCATTTGTGAATGTAACGATAAGCAAACGGTCTACATCCGCAACCTTTTCACGTATCATCGTGATGATTCTTTCTACAAGGACAGCTGTTTTACCCGATCCAGCTGCTGCAGCAACGAGAACATTTTCTCCTCTGGCATGAATAGCTTGCCACTGTTCGTCCGTCCATGTTGCACCTTCTGGTTTTGGGATCAAAGTCTTCAATTCACATTTCCTCCTTCCTCATGCATTTTTTCTAGAATAACATCATCTTTTTCTGAACGAAGTTGACGGTATTGGTTCTCTTCAAGTGTTTGATCAAACTGACAAACAGGTTTATACGAACAGAACGTACAAGGTGTTTTTTTCTTCATCTCATATGGAGAGATATCAATCACTCCGTTTGTAATCCCTTCTCCACTATTCACAGCCATCTTACGTGCATGTTTTCGCATCGTGTCAAAATGCTCTCTTGAGGCTACTGATGAATGTGATTTATGAAATCCTTTTTGAGTTAGAGCGACAGGAATGATAGAAGAACGCTTTTCCATTGTACTGTCCATAAGTTGAACGGCTTCTTCCTCAGCAAGGACTAAACCTTTCATCTTAAACTTCTTTAACACTTCTTTTTCGATTTCTTCCACACTAAGCAGTTTTTTTTGATTTAAAAGCGGGTTGTGAACATGGAAATACAGAACGCCTGCTGGAACGGACTCTTCACCTAGCCAGCTTTCTGAATGTGTGACCGCAACATCTAGATAAGTCAGCATCTGCAGAGCAATGCCATGATATAACTCTGCTAAGTTAAGTCCTGTTGAGCTGGATTTATAGTCAATCACACGCATTAGAAGTCCTTTAGAACTTTTGGCTGTATCAACACGATCGATACGTCCGATCACTTCCATCGTCGTGCCATTCGGCAATTTATAGGTTAATGGCGGCAATGTTGCACCAGAAGCGAATGCTAGTTCAAGACCTGCAGGTGTGAAACCACTCGCCTTTGCGTGCTGACTTAATATGTGCGAAGCTTTTCCGACTACTTCTTTTAACTTCTTCTTAATATAGAGATGTCTGTTGGAACTTAACAGAATCTCATGCTGAAGCTGTGGTGCCAAAAGTTCAACAATATCTCCTGCTAAGCGATAACAATCTCCCTTTGAAAGATCACCCCATGCTAAGCTTCTTTGCTGAAGTGAGTCATTCATCTGTTTTAAAGCTGCATGAAAAAGCTGTCCGATATCAGGAGCTTCAAGCTTGTACATTTGCCGTTCCTTTAGCTTAAGTCCGTACGACATGAACTGAGAGAATGGACACGACTGAAAAAGCTCCATCCTTGAGATGCTCGTTAAGATTTTATCGCCGTAAAGGTCTTTTGATACAGATGAACTGAGAGGTGCTTCTCGATTAAAATAGAACAGAGAAGACAGAGCACGCTTTGCATAGAAATCATACTCGTTGTCTTCGATCACCCAATTGTATACATCCCACCAAACGGAAGAGATCGGATAGCCTTTTTTCCATTCTCTAAGCTGTGCACTTAAAAAAGAGACACTTTTTATCGGATGCTGCACAAAATCCATATCATTTTGTAAAGCAGGTTCGTTTTGATAAAGTTCTTCCTTTAAATCTGGGAAAAGGTCGTGCAACCGCTGTATGACCATTGAAGGCTGCATCGTTTTCCCTTCCTCGTCTGCTAGGGCATACGAAACAAACAGATGGTCACTTCCATTCGTTAACGCCAGATAGATCATAAACTGCTCATCTAGCAGCTTTCTGCGAGCAGTCGGTGCAAGCACAACACCGTTTCTATCAAGAGCTTCTCTCTCGTCTTCTGAAAGTAATCCATCGTCTTTTGGTTTTAACGGAATGATTCCATCGTTTACGCCGAGAACAAAATTTACTTTTACATCCGTGAAACGAGATCTTTCCATCGTTCCTACTAACACTTGATCTAGAGAAGGAGGAACAAGAGCGAACTTAAGGCTTTCAAGTCCTGTTTCAAGCATTTGCATCCACGTCTCTTTTGAAAGTTCTTCCTCGCCAGTCAACTCTACCATCTCATCGAGAAGACCTAACACCGCATTCCAAACTTGACCATGTTCAGATGCTGCTCGTAGTTTCCCTGCTGATTCCGCATGAATTCTCATGCGTTCCAGTTTCATCGGCACATTGAGATCTTCAAGATACTGATAAAGACTTTTACAATATTGGATGATACTTTTACTGTTTGATAGATTTTTAGATAGACGACTCAATGGAGATACAATCATATCCCGCATGTCATTGATCAGTTGTTCCTTTTCATCGTCACGTGTTGTCTTTCCAAAATCTTCTGATTCGAACCCTCTAAATCTTTTATATTTCCAAGGTTTTGGATCTGTCCACCTTTTGCCTTGGATACCAAGTGCTAACACATAGTTTTCAAGTTCATCCATACAACGTCTCATCTCAGATGTCGTTTTTCTTATCTCGTCAAGCGGATAGAGCATGTCTGTTTTAACGGCTCGAAACACGGACTCATAGCGCCAATTCTTTAAGACAATGTCTAATGAGGAACGGATCAGCTCAATCAGTGGATGGTGGAGCATAGATTTTTTTTGATCGAGAAAAACAGGTATTTCATAATCTGTGAATACCGTTTCGATCAGTGTTTGATAACTACCCGAATTTCGGACTGTTACAGCGATATCGCGATATCGATAACCTTGGTCACGAACGAGTTCAATGATTTTTCTTGCTGCTCCCTCAACTTCTGATCGAACATTTACTGCCGCCGCTACTCCAACACCTTCATGTTTGGCTGACGAGATGGCCGGTCTTCGATCATACTGATCCTCGATGTGAGCGATGGCACTTGAATTAAATTTTGGCTTCTCATGAAGATAGATCGGTTCCTCCACGAAAACACCCAGTTCTTTTGCTTGTGTTGTTAGTGACTGTGTAGTCTTTTTAGTCATATAAAACAAATCTAGCTCATGAGGCTCAGATTCCGAAGTTAAGAATTCATCGGTCGTAAGTGCAATGGTCACTTTCTTGGCATGAGCCAGTAATCCCGCCGTAACTTCTAATTCTTGGGGGGTAAAAGAATGAAATCCATCTATGTAAATTTCACTTTCCTTAATGCTCTCAGAAAAAGGAATCTTAGCTTGGAGGAGACGCAGGTAATCTTCTGAATCTACATACTTCCCAATTAGTGCTTCATCCAAGGAACTCGAAATGACACTTAGATCTGACAATTTATCTTGAAGTACTTTTTTATTATTTTCTTTTTGTCCAATAGAAAGAAGTGTATCAGCATTCCACGAAAGATCTTCTGCTGAAACACAATATCGCTTAAGTTCTGTAGTCATTAACTCAAGCAGTTCGTAAAAACCACTTTGTTCAGAGGCTTTTCGAAAGATTTTAAGATCTTCTTTTTTGTGCTCGACGATTTTCCGAAGCATCATTCTTATTCCGGTAGATGTGATGTGCATTCTTGTTAAACCACCGGTCTCGCCAAGAATACGCCAAGCAAGCCTTGAGAAACTAAAGACTTGCGCACGCATCATTCCCGATAATCCTGGCGTTGTGGCTAGCTTATACTCTGATTGAAAGGTCATCTGATCTGGTACAAGATAGATGATCGGATTGCCTGAAGGACGGTCTGTAAGTTCTCTTTGAATCTCCTTAAATACAGAGTGGGACTTTCCGCTGCCGGATCGTCCCAAAATAAATTGCAAACTCATTTTTGTTCATCCCCTGTTCCGCACTTGAATTCTAACTCTATTATCTCATAATCTATTAGGACATCAAAGGCTCGTACCCCGAAAAACAACCACTTCCTCCTGGTATTTATAGGATAGTAATAAATCGAATCATGCCCGTGAATGGTAAATTACATGATTACATGTTAGACAAGAAAGACTGAGGAAAGAAAAAAGGAAAACCGCTACATCGTTAGCTGATTTTCCTTTATTCTGACCATATCTAATTTACATGTATTTCTTCCTGCTGCCTTCGCTTCATATAAAAGCACATCTGCTCTTTGGATGATCTGTGAAGGTTTTTCGCCTTCTATATAGCTTGCAATTCCATAGCTGAGTGTAACAGGTAAAGCTCCATCATCTGACATATAAGGAAATGTTTCTAAATGCTTATTAATCGTCTCAATCGTATTTTCCACTTCTGTTCTAGATGTTGTATGGAGAATCCAGGCAAACTCTTCTCCACCATAACGATACGCTTCTCCCTCCTTTAAAGATATGAAGCGTTTAAACGTTGAACCAACAAGCTTCAGCACTTCATCACCAATCAAATGACCGTGCTGATCATTAAACCATTTAAAACGATCAATATCACATAAAACAAGTGTAAAGGGCTTATTGTGTTTTGTTCTTTCCAAAACGTCTTCTTGAAATTTCCGATGATTCAAGAGACCCGTTAAATAGTCTTGTTCAGATTGAAGCTGATACATATTCTTCTCAAGATAATGTTGTCTTTCTTTTGAAGCAATCACACCTCCGTAAAAAGCGATCAACCATAAAAAGATGCTTTTCATTAAAAATTCAAAGTTAGAAAGCGTGTTCATATACCCGCTATCTCTTATGAAAAAGTAAGAGAGGATGACAAAACTCGCTGTTCCTACTATTAGGGCTCCCCTTAACCTCCAATATAGAGCGGCATGAATAACGATTAAATAGCCAACAGAAACAAACGGGCTGTCAGCTCCGCCAGTTAGCTGCATCAGCCAAGCATAAGCAAGGCAATCAAAAACTATTCCACCTCTAGTAAAAACACGGTAGTACAAAGACGTCTCAGGCAATTGATGCAATACAATTTGTGTGGATGTCATATATAGGATCCCAATTATGAAGAGAATCGGAAAGGTATCCGTTTCATATTTCAGCACACTTGAAATAGGTTGATAATAAAAAACAGGTACACAAAGTATTAAGAAGAACCACCGTAGTAAAGAAGATATTGTTTCAGAACGGTGTTCAGTAATCGTAAATGAATCTTTCATGCAGTCATCTTCCTTTGCATTTTACGATCTGCTAAATCAAATAGCAGAAAGGCCCTTTATTCATTTTGTTCAAATGAATGATTTATTCTCACTTCTTGCTCTTTTATTGGTATACATCCGCTCATCCGCAAGCTGAAGATAATAATCGATGTTCTCGCATGCATCTGCAAGCAGTTCTATGGCACCATATGCTAATGAAATCGATTCATTCCAAACGATAAGCTGGCTCTCTAACTTTTCTATTAAGATATATGCTTCATCCTCAGTGATTCCTGGCAATAGAAAAACAAATTCATCTCCGCCAAACCTAAATCCAGAGAACAATTTTAATCGTTTAGAAAGTTCTGCGATCTGCTGAAGAATTTCATCACCTGCGTGATGTCCTAGCTCATCATTGATACATTTAAAATTATTGATATCAAACATGACAAGTGTAAGAGGAAGTTTAAGTCTGTGTGCTTTTGTAAGCTCTTTTTCTAAACAATCATAAAAATATCGGCGATTGTACAGATTTGTTAACGGATCGCGAATGCTAATCTCCTTAAGGTCTTTGAATTGTTGAGAGGAGAAACCACTTAGAAAGCCTGTTACAGCTCGATGAGAAATCCGATTCCAACGATCCAACATAAATAGCTGTATGACTAATGGCTCGTTTATCGTTGCTTTTTTCACTTCAAGTAAAACAGATTCACTAATACTCGTCGTAAAACATGCTAATGCTTGATGAGGAATTCGTTGATGTCTTAAAAAATGAATACCTGATGAAAATGCTTTTTGCTCTCCTTGTTTTAAAAAGGACTCGAATCGATCTTCTTCTAAAAATACAGCATGCACGATTCCGCGTAAAAACTTCTCTAATACCTTTTCATATTGCTCAACAAAACCGTTTAGAAACGTATGAAAGTCTTCATTTTTTCGTAGATGCTCTTTGTGTGTATGTATCATAGCGGGAATAGACTTCATAAATTCTGGCAACAAGTTTTTTTTGAGTGCGCGTAAGTCTAGTTGGAAATTTTCCATTCTACAACCCCTCAAATTCCTCAAAAATTACATACAAAAAGCCATCACCTAATAAAGGGAATGGCTTCCATTTATGTTCAGATACGTTTAACCTCTATGAGTGCTTAATCTCTAAAGTGTAAAAAACTTCACTCTTCGGAAAAAAACTTCATAGAAACACCTGTGTCTAAACTAAGTCCGTTTCCCTTTGGCAACCGGCTGCCATTGCATGTTAACCATACTTTAGGCCCATAGCTTTGCGTCCCAGCTTTTCAACTGGTTTGCCCTTAATAACAAAGGTTTCTATTGATTTATAGTTATTATATCCTACTAAGGCAATTTATGCCAATGATTTTAATGATTCATTAGACCTATTATTTTAGACCTTTCTATTTGGATATTTTTAACTTCCTGTAGTACCTATACCCCATCCTTACACCATTCAAAACAAAATAAGGAATCTTTATAGGAAAGTGATACAGAGATTTCTTATAAATGGTGAAATAAGCCTTGCGCAGATCTTTCCATTTCCTGCACGTTTCGTATCCACTAAAATCAGAAACGTCTACAATAATTCCTCTGTTATTAGATATCATCACATTTTTCCCATGCACATCATTAGGAAACAACCCTTTATCTCTCGCATGTCTCACTGCTTCATCTATGTCGTAAATGACATTCTCATGGATCTTTATCCCTTTATGCACACAGTCATATAGAGTCATTCCTTCAATGCGTTTTAAAATTAAAAAACGCTGTTCCGAATGATAGCAAACAGAAAATCCAGGGTGTTTGCCTAATCGATCATATACTTTCTTTTCTTCTAATAATCCGTGCTCATCCCTGCCATAGATCTTTACAACATAATCAGGATGAGCAGGATGAGAAAAAACCGCTGCATAGTTCCCACAACCTAACATCTTCCAAGGGAATGGAGTATTTACTGGGCAAACCGGATCAAATGGGCTACGGCTTTCTATCATAATCTGATTGTTTAATTGTCTGGCTAGCTGGATAAAGTGTTCCATAGCGTTCCTCAATTCAAATTCTAATCCTATTATCATCATCTTATGTCTTTGCAATACGTTCATTGTATACAGATGTTATAGAAAATGAAACTTGCACGCTTTATCCTTTATTCAATTGTCACTTGTAGATAAGAAAGCATTAGTGTTTCTGCTTTATTTTTTAGATGAATGTTCGGAAATCTCATAATTTCACGATAACCCCTAATAAAGATCTCATATTCTGTAATATCATCCTCGCGTTGTGCATCCATTACTTTAATTCTTCGTTTTCTCAGTTCAATTCTTACATCATATAGATCTTTGCTGATTTGATTCATTATTTGCTCCACTAGTGCAACGTATGGCTGTCTCAGTTTAAAAGGAGAGCCGTTAATAATCTGTAGATCGCGATTAAACACGGTAAGTAAAATCGGATACATTACAAATTTTTCAATAAGCGAACGCTCTTCTTCGCTTCCATATTGCACGACGATCCCTCCAATCTTAAGAAGACAAAAAACGTGAATGTACAGATAATATGTTTCTTATGTGAAAACTTCGAATCTGTTTTTTTGCTGAACAATAACCTTTGATGATATGATCATCAAAAGAGTACGGAATGACAAAACGGTGCGAGATATCACCCTTTTGTGAGAGGTAGATCATTTCGATTCCAACTCGTTCTCTTATGCATCTCATTAATAAGTTAGTCATGAAGCAACCTCCTTTTTTTATATTATATGCGAACAAACGTTCTTTTTATACTAGAAAAAAATACCTGCCTTTTTAAGTAGGCAAGTATTTGTGGTTTATTTATTTTTTTGAGGTCGAATCCCCATTGCTTCAAGCTCCTGATACAAGTTTCCAGCAATTGAAAATCCTTCGAAACTAATTCCTAGCGAAACGACAGTCTGAGCAAGTTCAGGACGCATCCCGCTTAAGGTTACATTTACACCTAAAAGCTTAAGAGAATTTATTACCTTAAATAAATTATGAGCGACCATCGTATCAATCACGGCTACACCAGATAGATCGATAAATAGATGTTCAATCTGTAATTCCATGCATTTTTGAAGAGAAGTTTCCATAATTAACTTAGAGCGATGCGTATCGATCGTTCCTACAAGCGGGAGAACCGCAACCGCTCTTGTCAGCCTGACAACGGGAACAGACAACTCTTCAATTGCCTCTCTAGCCAATCCAAGTACACGATTATTATTCTCAACATATGCGACACTAAAAGCATGGACCGTTTCATCTAGAAATGGGTCGATGATAGAGGCGGCTTTCAAAATGGTTTCAACGCTGAATTTTTCATTACTAATTTCGTTACGTATGAAATCCCAAAGCACCATTCTATAGTATCTGGTACTGCTTAATGCTTTGTCCAGTGGAACTTCATGCTGAACAGCAAGCTCGCCATTTTTTCTTCCCCATTTAATAAAATGCTCTTGTGATGTTTTCTTATCTTCATAAAGAGCTTTTCCAAAGTATGAAAATAGTTCTCCACGGAGGTTTAACACAAATTCCGTTTGCTCTGTAGGATGCTCACCAAGTGATACGCGCACCTCATCAATTTTCTTTGATAGATCATATTTATGCTCAATGATTTTTTTTCCTAATACCCTCAATTGTTGCTCCATGTTCTACTGCTTCCCCCTATGTACACAAAAAATGGCATACCTCCAACTTATTTACCATTAATTTGTGTACTTAAAACCTATTCTCACAAAAAAATAGCCTGCCGATCGGAAAGCGAGCGACCTGAAATCAAAAATCAACACATCGCAAAGCCGTTTTACCATATATTGTTTTTAAGAGTGATCGATATGAACATCAAATCCTGCAGATTTAGCTTTTCGAGAAAGAATCTCGGCATTTTCTCTAGATGAGAATGCTCCAATCTGCACTTTATAAAGTTTTCCTTCTGCAGTAACAAGCTCTTTAAACTCATTCTGATGAACAACAAATTTTTTTAACTCATACTTTACATCTTCAATAAAGAATGGAAATGTCTTACCGTATCGGTGAAAACAATTTAAAGGATCTGTCCTTCTTTTTGGGTCCAGTTGAAAGTGACCTTTTATGTTCCGAGCAGGATCCCATTGATACATGTCACATAAATAGGCAAAAAACCATACATAACGGCTGTAAGCTTTGTTAAAATCTATGGATGGACCATAGCATAACTCAACCCCTATTCCCCATTCATTCGCATCTGATACGTTAGAGCGAACGTGCCAAGCTCTTTCATGCAATGGAATGATTACCAATATTTGTTTATCATCTATGAATACGTGCGCAGAAGCCTCTAGGTGTCTGCTATTGAAATATTCATAGTTCTGTTTGGCCGTTGAGTCGGGATTCCCAGTGTCGTGTGCAACCGCAAAGCGCGGTATACGATTACCTCCTGGACGCTGCTTCCATTCTTTCTTTAAAAATTGATTTGTAATCTGAAATTTTTCTTTCATACATACACCTCCTATTTATTTACAATAGAAGTGTATAATTTTACAAAAAAAGAGCCATTACGGCCCTTCTTTACATTCCACCTGGTTGTGATTGTGTTGTGATCGCCCAAACCCAATAAGCTGCTCCAATCAAAAAGCCAAAACCTAGAAGCACAAAAAATAACGTTGAATTTTTCATAATCCGTTTCTCCCTAAACCTTTTACTTTCTTTCTTATTAAATATAAATTATCATATACTAGTAGAAGAAGAAACAAAAAGCAAGGGTGTTAAAATGGAAAATAGAGAACAAACCCCATTAAGAAATGAGTTAGAGCGAGAATTGGAAATGAGCTTACGCAGACTTTTTCGCACGTTAAGAAAAGGCTTAAACGAAGTGTACTCAGATTATATTCCAAGCAATGAGTTTGCTGTTCTTCAGACTTTATTTATTCAAAGTCCTTTAATGGCTTCAGAAATCGCTAATGAATTAAAAGTTTCATCAAGCCATATTACCGCAGTGACGGATCGGCTTGTTGGCAAGAACTACATTCAGCGTGTACGATCAGATTCAGACCGTCGGATCGTCTATTTAGAAATTACTGAAGATGGTAGAGAAATCGCACGAAAAATGGATAACATTAAGAATAACTACCTGGAAAAAAAGTTTGCTGCATTAACAGATGAAGACATAAAGCGAATGATAGATTCTTCAATAAAACTGCTTGATTAGTGGAGCAGTTTTACTTTTCGAAATTATTTCATATTGTGAAATATTTACAACATGAATAGGAGGATGATGCATGGAACATCTAGAAATGCGGCGAAAAGTAATTATAATGCTTTCCATCATGTCTGCTATGCTTTTTGCAGCGTTAAACCAAACCATTGTTGGTACTTCTTTACCAAAAATCATTGCTGATCTTGGAGGAATAGAATACTACAGCTGGGTTTTCACGATTTTCATGCTCACTTCAAGTATCACAGCAATATTAGTTGGAAAACTATCAGACATTTACGGTAGAAAGCCATTTATCCTCTTAGGAATCGGTGTGTTTACTGCAGGATCCCTTTTATGCGGCATTTCCGAAAGTATCTTTGAACTTATCTTATATAGAGGGGTTCAAGGTTTTGGTGGAGGTATGATCATGTCGACGGCTTTCACAGCAGTCGGTGATCTATTCCCCCCTCGCGAACGTGGCAGATGGCAAGGAATTATGAGCAGTGTTTTTGGTTTAGCAAGCGTGTTTGGTCCAACTTTAGGAGGATACATCGTCGATCACTTTCATTGGCATTGGGTATTCTGGATCTTTCTCCCCTTTGGTCTTGTCGCTTTTGCCGCTATATATTTTTTATTTCCTTCTGTTCAAAGAAAAGAGAAGGAATCCATCGATTACACAGGTTCATTGTTACTAACGTTAACAATGGTTCCTCTTCTCCTTTCATTCACTTGGGCAGGAAATCAATATGATTGGGCATCTCCAGAGATCATCGGACTGTTTACTGTAACAATCGTAGCTTTCTTTTTATTTGTGCTAACAGAAAAGCGTGTATCAAGTCCTGTGCTACCGCTTGATATGTTCAAAAATAAAGTGTTCACCGTGTCTAACATCATCGGGTTCTTTTTAGGAGCAGGCATGTTTGGATCGATCATGTATATGCCTTTTTTCATACAAGGAGTAATGGGAACATCTGCTACAAAATCCGGCTTTGTCATGATGCCATTAACACTTGCTATGGTTGCAGGAAGCACGATAAGCGGACAGATCATTACAAAAACAGGAAAATACAAGAAATTAGCTATGCTGGGATTATTCATTATGGTCAGTGGAATGACGAGCATGCATTTTATGGATACGCAAACGACTAATACGACAGCAATCTTTAATATGATTCTCGTTGGGTCAGGACTTGGAATCGCGTTTCCGATTTTCACCTTAACCGTACAGAACGCGATTGAACATAAGTACTTAGGTGTTGCGACCTCTTCTGTTCAACTGTTCAGACAGCTTGGAGGTACGATTGGTGTTTCCATTATGGGGAGTGTAATGAATAACTCTCTAGCAGACCACTTTAATAAAGAGTCTCAAAAGCTAGTCGCGTCTTCACCTAGTGTTACACCTGAGATGGGCGAGCAGATTAAAGAGCTCGCGAACCCTCAAGTCTTGCTGAACCAAGAAGCTGTTATAGAAAAATTCAGTGCTTTACCACCTGAATCTTTAAACGTTATTAAACAAGTACTTGGTATACTGCGTGAGTCTTTGAGTTATGCATTAAACGGCGTTTTCTTAACTGGTGCAATCGTTATTGGCACAGCATTCATACTCACCTTCTTCTTCTTAAAAGAAATTCCATTAAGAACTTCTAATGAAGAAAAGAATGCGTCAAATGAACAAGCCGAAGAACGGAAGCTTGGTTAACAAAAGAGAAAGACGGCAGAATCGAAAGATGTCGATTCTGCCGTCTTTTCATTATTTCCTTAAGTTATTTTCGTAAACTTTGTTGCTTTTGTAGTGTTTATTTCCGTTCCTGGCTGCTCGCTTTCCACGAGGCAGGCGGTGAGCCACATTATGCTCCTTGCTCCTGCATCTACAAGTTAATGCTAGCGGAGTAAGTTTCCTCATCGCATGCCTTGCGAAATGTATTTCAGGCGATAGGCAAGCACCTTCTACTCCAATTAACTGTCAGAGGTTAAAAGCAACAATCTTTTAGAAAAGAGCGTTTCTTTATCAGTTTTCACTAGTGTTAATGCTTATAACACTTTTTCCTGCTGTTTTTTTGAATCAGCTGTTCGGAGTGCGTAGTTCATACTCCAATGACCAATATCATAAAATCCTAAACGTTTATAAATGGAGCCTGCTTTTGGATTATCATAGAACAGACAGAGCGTTTTCCCTTCAGCTAAAATATCGTAGCATAGCGCTTCCATACAAAGTGAAGCATATCCTTTGTTTCTTTTTTCAGGGTGTGAACACACGCCGACAATCATCGCTGACAATGAATTTTCTGCCGTAGAGGATGCACAAGAAACAATGGTATCCTCTTCTCTTATAAAATAAGTGCGTCCTGTTTTGGTGGATAATGCTTGCTCCAAGCTTTCTTTAGCTGTTTTTCCAATTGAGAATTCTTTGATCAAATATTTTAATTCCATGAGGCTATCAACATCTTTAAGCTCTGCTTGTAAAATGTTTTCTCTTGATATATTTTTCTTTAATGATTTTGCATCTTTTAGTTCGGCAAAATATAGTTCTTTTGTTCGCTCAAACTGTAAATAAGGAGTAAACTGGTCCGCGATTTCCTTTTTACCAGAAAGCATCTCATAACTTTTATCTTTATTGATAATCTCTGAAAAAGCTTTTGCATTAATCTCCCCTTTTGCGTAAGGAAGGTAGTTTCCTTTATAACGAAGAAGAATGCCTGTGATCGCCCCGTTCTCCTCAACATCTGCCCAGATGTCTTGAGAATCTGTTTCATAACCAAAATTCTCAATATCAGCAATAATGAATAAGTTCAGCGCAGGTTCTTCACTCAAATAGTCCATAACTTTTTCATGCCACGTTTGATCCAACTTAACTATCATCTCTATTCTCCTCCTTATTTTGTTTAATTGTATATGCGAATTGGAAAAATGCAACATTTTTTTAAAAAAACGCTCTTTTCTAAAAGATTGTTGCTTTGAACTCCTTGTCACCTTTGAAAATTGATTGGAGTGGAAGGTGCGAGACTCCTACGGGACAGGCGGCCAGTTTGAAAAGTGGAAGTGGCTCGTTCAGCCCCGACAAGCAAAAGTTGAATGGGCTATGAAGGCGCACTTTGCTCATCACAGACCGTTTAACTTTTGACCTCGAGGGGCTAGCCACTGCAACTAGACAGCTGAGACACTTAAGAGTGAAACGTACGAATGTGGCTCACCGCCTGCCCCGTGGAAAGCGAGCAGCCTGGAACGGAAATCAACACTTCCAAAAGCAACAAAGTTTATGAAAACAGCCTAAAAAAATAAAAAACCAGTCAGAAGACTGATTTTTTATTTATACACTATTTTTTAATACGACTTAACTTCACTTTAATATTTTTTAAAGAAGATGAGACAGAAACATTGTTGCTGTACCAAAGTATACCAAGAGTGAAAAAATATCATTCAATGTTGTGATAAGAGGTCCAGATGCTACCGCTGGGTCAATCTTAAACCTGTATAGTAATAACGGAATAAGTGTTCCAGCAAGTGTACCAATTATCAATGTAAAGAATAATGAACTACCTACAACAAGCCCCAATATTAGATTGCCTTTCCATAAGAAAGCAACGATTGATATCAAAATTCCGCAAGTAATTCCTATAATAAACCCAACACCAAATTCTCGGAGTATTAATTTCATAATGGTCGGCCGATCAATGTCATGCGATACAAGTCCACGAACAACTACTGCAAGAGATTGTGTGCCCGTATTCCCTGTCATACCTGCAATCATTGGCATAAAGTACGTAAGTGCAACCGCGCGTTCGATCGTTCCTTCAAACGTGCTTATGATACTACCAGATAAGATTCCAATAAACAGAAGTAAAATAAGCCAAGGCAGTCTTCTATAGGAAGCTACAAGGGCACTTGTCTGAAAATCAATGGATTTACCTGTTGCCGATAACTTCTCGATGTCTTCATTAGCTTCTTCAATTAATACATCTAGCACATCATCGACTGTAACAATCCCGATCAAACGATCATGTTCATCCGTTACAGGGACAGCTATAAAGTCGTAGCGCTCAATTGTACGCGCTACTTCTTCTTGGTCTGTCTCTGCGGGTACGGAGATAACCCTGCTGTACATGATTTCCTCGATCTTCTCATCCATCTCTGCTAATAACAGATCACGATAAGACACTACACCAACAAGCTTTCTATCATCATCAATTACATATAAGTAATAAATATTCTCTGCAAAACCGGCGAAAGTTTTTAGCTTTTCAACCGCATCTCTAACCGTATAAACTTGCGGAATCCATACGAACCGGTTGGTCATAATACCACCAGCTGTATCTGAATCATATTGCATAAGGCTTTGAACCGTTTTGGATTCATCTGCTTTCATGGAAGACAGAAAATCTTGAATCTCATTAACATCCAAGTTACCAAGAAGGTCCGCTAAATCATCATTCTCCATTAAGTTCATGATGTGAGATGAGCGCTCAATGCCAAGTTTGTTCAGAATCTCCATCTGAAGGTCACTTTCTAGCTCTTGAATCAAGGAAGCGATCTGTCTTGTGGTTAAAAACGTAACAAACTTATGTCTGTGCTTTTCCGGCAAATTTTTATAAACATTTGCGATATCATACGGGTGAAGTTCATCGATTAAGAGCTGAAATTCTTTTTTTCGTAACTCTTTTAAGTTTTTTATGACATATAATAATATCTGGTTCTCTGACATCTCTTTAAACAAGGAACGTCACCTCCTTATAAAAGTACTTCACCATTATAAGTGATTTTTCTAACTGTGACTATGGTATCGTATTGAATCTTTTCTTCTGATCTTAATTACTTAGGCAAAAGAAAAAACCACTTAGCATAAAGTGGTTTCGTCATTTTTGTTCTGTATTCAGTTCTATTTTAACCAAAGGTGATCCAAAGAATAATCTCCTGCACCTGTTAAGGCGACTCCTATCACTACAGCGATTAAGACTAGGTTAAACTCATAGCCGTTCGCCGTTACCCAGAACCCGTTCTGCAAGTGAACTTTAACTGCAGCCACAAGCATCGTTCCAGCGATCAGCACAGCACCAATTTCGGTGAACAAACCTGCGGCAAACAAAAGTCCTCCGCCAAATTCAGCCAGACCTGCTAATAGAGCCATCGTATAGCCTGGTTTAATACCGATAGATTCCATCCAGCCTCCAGTTCCTTTTAATCCATAACCGCCGAACCACCCAAACAACTTTTGAGCTCCATGTGCTGCTAATGCTAGACCTACTACTAATCGAATAATCAGTAATCCTAATGATAACATCCCTATCCCTCTTTCTCTTCGTGAATTCAACTTACTTTATGTTAGTATATTACAATGAGTAACTTGTCTATGTCAAGTTACTTTAAAAAAATAACCTTAAGAGCAAAAAAAATTACCGCTCTTCTTTAAAGAATATGCGGCAATGTTTATTTTAAGCTTGTTCTGTTAAAATAATTGGTCCCTCTTTTGTAATGGCAACAGTATGTTCATATTGTGCTGAAAGACTTCCATCATAAGTGACGGCGGTCCAACCATCCTCCAATAAACTAACGTGCGGCCGCCCTCCATTGAGTATAGGTTCAATGGTTATGACCATACCCTCTTTTAAAGTGATTCCTGTGTTACGCTCTCCAACATGGTGAACTTGAGGCTCTTCGTGTATGGAGCGACCTATACCATGCCCAATAAACTCTCGAACAATCGAATAGCCCTTATTCTCCGCATAAGATTGAATCGCATGACCGATATCACCTATACGATTACCAACCCGAGCTTGTTCTATCCCCTTATATAGAGCTTGTTTAGTTGTTTCCAACAAAGCACGAGACTTTTTAGAAACCTTTCCTACTTCATATGACCAAGCGGAATCAGCCAGCCACCCATTTAAATTTACAACAAAATCAATCGTTACGATATCTCCGTCTCTTAACGCATTTTTATTTGGCAGCCCGTGACATACTTCATCATTTACAGAAGCACATGTCGCAAAAGGATACCCCATATATCCTTTTTGAGCAGCTTTTGCTCCGTGAGCTGTTAAAAAACTTTCAACAAACTGATCAATTTTAAATGTTGTTGTTCCAGGTATAACAAGCTTGCTTAATTCTCTGTGACATGAAGCAAGCAGCCTTCCCGCTTCATGCATCTTTTCAATCTGCTTTTGTGACTTGATCTTAATCAATACAAAGTCTCCCTTCCTCTTTTTTAACTATATTCAAGGAAAAAGATCTTCGTGAAAGTAAAAAAGCACCTGGCGTTTTATCACGCCCGATGCTCTGATTCTTTAAGTCTTGATTCAACTATTTTTCCACCTAGCCACAATACAAATATGCCAAAAGCAATCATCCCAAGTTTCAAGGGGCTCTTCAACACATCAATAAAGTCGTATCCGATAAATGAAACGATCGCGATCATCACCAATTTACCGAGAGTTAATGCTAGCAGAAAGGTTTTAATATTAATTCGCGATAATCCGCCTACTACGTTAACTAGAGCGGATGGAGTAAACGGAAAACAATAGATGAGAAAAAGCATACCGAAACCATGCCTCTCTACCCATCCAAGCATTCGTGTTGTGTTTGTATGTCTGTTTAAAAAATTCAAAAAACGCTTTTGGCCATATCGCCGCACTAATAAGAACACAATGATAGAACCAACGCAAACCCCAATCCACGAATAAAGAAATCCTAACCAAAATCCGTATGCCGCTGCATTTCCCGCTACAAAAATAAAAAGCGGAAGGATCGGCAGAAATGATTCAAGCATAGGTAGCAATATCCCTGGCAAGAAACCTAAATCTTTGTATTGGTCAAGCAGTTCTAATATGTTTTTTTCCGTAAAATAGCGTTCCCAGTTTCGCCAGTCCATCCATCGTTCACCCTTTTCTTCCTCATACCCTCATCGTTGCCACAGTTAACTTGTTTAAAACCGACTTTAGGAAAAACAAGGAGTTAATCATCTAATTTTATCATAAACTAAAAAAAGTTCACTATTTGCTGATCGTTTTTGAATGTGTTTTATACCTTTTTTGTCCTAGAATAAACCCGCAGCAACATACTGAGACGAAAGACATTAAAGGTAACAGGAAACTGATAAAATGCATTCCCTTTACCTCAGCATCGAACGGAAACAAAAGACTATACATAACTACCGTTCCATGTAGTAATGCCCCTGCTGCAGCCAAAAGTTTGTGTATCCACACAATAGCAAAACGATTTAATGCACATAGGAATGCGACAATACCCCATAAAAGAAGAGGATACCCCAAAACATTCAGACCATCGGCTTTCATTTCCACTAGACTCGTAATCTGTACGATTCCCACCAAGATAGAAAGAAGCCCTGATAAGAGAAATGATCGGTATATGATAGGCATTTGATTTCCCCCTTTTTCATATGACACCATGTTGTAGCACAATCTAAAATAAACAAAAAACCGCCACAACATAATGTTTTGACGGTTTGTACGTTTCTTCTAGTTGTAAAAAAGTCAGCTTTATTTCATAAGAGCGTCATACACTTGGACATCTAGCTCTTTTGCTTTCTTTTCATTATACGTCTTTTCATATACAGGTTCTTGGACGATCTTCGCACCCCAGAACATACTCTCAAACACATGGTCAATATCCACTTCGATCTTCGCAAGCTTTAATGGTACGCCTTCCATTGTTTCCTGCAGGATATTTGCTTTTCCATTAATTGAATACACAGTTTCAAGTCCTACTACCGTAAGTACCACTTGTGGATTATCTTTAATGTTTGTTACGATGCGTGAATTGTTCGTCACCGTAAATCGAATCTTCTCTTTTGATAAACTCTTTACCCATGAGATCGCGTTAACAGATGGAGCTTTCGTTTCTGCGTCAACTGTCCCTAGGAGGACAAGTTGTTCGCCTTGCAGGTGTTCAAACAATTCTGGACTTAACGTTGTTGGAATTTCTTGTTTTGCCACTTGATCGCCACCTTTTAAGAGAATTATGTATGATCCTATTTTACCATATATTTCATAAGTTGAAAGTGAAAAAGGAAGCGTTACGGTCGCTTCCTTTACTCTTCAAACGTTCCTTTGATTACAGCTTCTCCCTCTCGAACCATCACTTGCCCATTCGCAATAACTGAATCAATGCTGAGATCTTCATTAAGCATAACAAGATCAGCATCCAGCCCTTCTTGCAGTCTTCCTTTTTGTTTAAGCTTTAAAACGCGGGCAGGATTAGAAGTGATTGTCTGCAATGCCTCATGAAGTGGAACTCCTTCTGTTTGAACAGCATCCCGCACTTCAACGAACAGCGAGTTCACTCTGCCGATACGCAAGCCCGTAAATTCTCCGAATTCATTAAATGCAGGCAAACTTCCTTGTGCGTCTGATGTGAACGTTATTTGCTCGATTGCCACTCCTGCATCTAACATTCTTTTAAGCCCAATTGAGCATTTAACTTCGCCTTCTTCTAAAAATTGCTTCGTCGTACTTGTTGTGAAATCTACGATACCGCCTTTTTTCGCAAATTCGATACCAGCTTCAAACAAGTAAGAATTTCGGTTAATATGCGTAGGATAAAATTGAGACAGAGGCAGATCGGTGGTATCAACTACTTCTTCAATTAAAGACAACATCCGTTTGCTATCGCCAAGGTGAATGTTCACAACACCTGCTTTTCCTGAAAGCATACCTGCAACTCTTGCTTGTGACGCCAGCCTTGCCAGCTCAGATGCTAACGGCTGGCTGGAACGATGGTCAGAAATAGCAATTTCACCTACACCGATGATCTCATCAACCATCATGATGTCTGTTTCAATATTCCCTGTTAACGTTTTAACAGGAACTTGATAGGAACCGGTGTGTACAAAGCACGAGATTCCTTCTTCTTTTAGCGCTTTTGCTTTTGCGATCAAAGAAGTCATCGTCCTGGCTATCCCGTCCGTACCAATCACTCCAACAATCGTTGTCACACCCGCTTTCGTAACATCTGACAGATAGATCTCAGGGGTTCTCGTTTTATATCCGCCTTCTCCTCCACCGCCAGTAATATGAACATGTCCATCAATAAAACCTGGTGCCACTATTTTACCTGTTGCATCAATGATATGGATATCAAGAGCAGGTGCCGGCCATTCAATATTTTCTGAGATGCTGGCTATCTTTCCGGCAGCTAGTAGGATATCTTTTTTTCCGAGATAATGAGGCGCGTACACCTCACCGCCTTTTATGAGAGTAAACATGTAAATCATTCCTTTATTTTTTAAAAAATATAGATTATTTAAAACCAATGAGTACTGCTGTAACGATTACAATAGAAGCTAAAATAAACAATAATAGTTGAAACTTGATCTGGAATTTGAACCATTTGGACCACTCGATACGTGCCGCACCCAATGTTCCCATCAATGCCCCGGAAGTCGGTACGATCATGTTTGTAAATCCGTCACCAAGCTGAAACGCAAGTACTGCTACTTGTCTCGTAACGCCTGCCATGTCAGCAAGCGGAGACATTAACGGCATAGTAAGAGCGGCTTGACCTGAACCTGAAACGATAAAGAAGTTAAACACGGCTTGGAATACATACATGATCCATGCTGAAACGGCTACTGGTACATCTGAAACTAGGCCACCTGCTGCATTAAGCATTGTGTTTAATACGGAAGGCTCGGCCGGGTTGTCTCCACCTAACATGATAATTACCCCTTTTGCCATACCAACAATGAGGGCTGCAGGAAGAATATCTCTAGCTCCTTGTTTGAAACCATCAGATATACCGTTAACTGTCATGTTATTTAATTTGAAGATTACTCCAATTATACCCGCAACTAAACCGATTGTGAAAAATTGAGTAGCAATCTCAGGAATGTAGTATGCTCTTTCAACAACGCCCCATACAATCCAGATTACCCCTGCTACTATTGTTAAAAGAATAAGAATATGTCCAATTCCAAAGTTCGCTTTAATATCCGTTTGTTTAAAATCTTCTCGGAAGTATGCATCGGACTCATAAGATAATGAACGTTTAGGATCTTTTCTAATTCTAGAAGCATAGATCCATGTATAAACAATACCCACTAATGTAAAGAATGCCCACATACCAATACGGAAAGGTGCACCAGACAATACTGGAACTCCCGCAATTCCTTGTGCAATCGCTACACCAAATGGATTCATCCATGATGTTGCAAATCCGATCTGTGTGGCAACATACGTAATCATAACCGCTGTAATCGCATCATAACCAAGCGCAATTACAACTGGCACAAGAATCATTGCAAACGCAATGGCTTCTTCACCCATTCCAAAAACCACTCCGCCTAAAGAGAATAATAAGAACATAATAGGAATAATAAGGACTTCTTTTCCTTTTGTACGGTCAATCATCTTTAAAATACTATCTTCTATCGCACGCGTCTTCATAATAATTCCGAATGCGCCACCGATAATAAGGATAAACGCAACAACCCCAACAGCAGATCCCCACTTATCCCCAGTAACTAAACCTTCAAAGATATAGTTTAAGAACCCTGCACCGCCGCCTTCTTCAAACAGGCTGACACCTTTAGTAGCTGGCTCACCGTCTTCCCCTTTTACATAGGAAAAGCTGTCAGGAACTAAAACTGTTTTAGTCTGCTCTTCTCCACCTTGCGTATAAGTTGTTTCTTTCGTTTCAAACTGTCCTGCCGGTATGATATACGTTAATAGTGCCATCAAGGCTACGACAAAGAATACGATAACGAACGTATCAGGCATCTCAAACCTTCTTTTCTTTTTATCCACTTTTCTTCCCCCTTTTCTAAGTTCACATTATATAAATGCAAGAATTGTGCCAACATTTAGTCTCCTTTGTTAAAGGTTTTTAAATATTTTGTTTTATTAATTGGCTAGTTATTAGATAATAGTTTTATAACCAATTAACATCCTAAAAAAGACCATTAAAGAAGGTGCGTATGATGGAGACAAAAAAAGAGATTGTTCTTTTAGCAGGTACAAAGGAAACACGCATTGCACTATCCCATCAGCTTCAATCCATTTTAGGCGATTATTTTCATATTAAGAGCTATTCTTCTGAAGAAATGCTTCCTACACGATTAGAAAACGAAGTCGTAATTCTATCATCTTATCTTATAAAACGTGAGGTAGCTCATTGTTTGGATAACTCATGTAGAGTGATTACAGCAAGACGAACCGTCAACTATGAATATCTGAATCAGCTTTTACAGCTGCCAGAGGGTACTGATGTTATGTACGTAAACGATTTTCCTCAAACGGTAGAACAGTCCGTACAAACACTCATTCATCTAGGAATCAATCACTTAAACTACCTTCCCTACTATCCTGGAATATCTTCCTACCAACATGCAGATATCGCTGTCACACCCGGGGAAATGCATCTAGTGCCGAAAGAGGTTAAGAGAATCATTAATATCGGCGTACGCCTGATCGACATTACTACAATAACAGAGATCTTGAGCGAACTTGGTGTCTTAGATGACCGGGCAACAGGTATTTCTGAAAGATTTACAGAAAAAATTATTCAGTTATCCAAGAAACTTACACATGCTAATCAAAAGGCTCTTCAATTTAACGAACACTTGGACAAAGTTTTAAATGGTGTTAATGATGGAATCTTATCATTTGATCATACGGGAATGATCACCGTATTTAACGAGGAATTGAAACACATATTTTTAACCGACTCCAAACAAGCTGTCGGAAAACATATTAAACAAATTATTAAAGATAAAGAGCTGCTGAACTTTTTAACAGATACTGCGAGTGAACAATCTGATCAATTTTTTACGATCAATGATACGAATGTTATGGTTCACCGGTTTGCATTGACAGCTGAAAACACGATGATTGCTACATTTAAGAACACGAGTACTACAATATCAATGGAAAAAGCAGCCCGATATGAACTAAAGCGAAAAGGCTATATCGGAAAGTATTTTTTCCATGATATCATCGGAGACTCAGAGGCAATAGTTCGAGCAAAAAACATTGCAAAGAAACTGGCTGCAACAGATCTTTCCCTCCTTTTACAAGGCGAGAGCGGAACGGGCAAAGAACTCTTTGCAAGTGCCATTCATAACGAATCTGGCAGAAGAAACGGTCCCTTTCTAGCAGTAAACTGTTCTGCCCTTTCTGAGGATTTATTAGAGAGTGAACTCTTCGGATATGAAGAAGGCGCGTTTACAGGTGCTAAAAAAGGAGGTAAACAGGGTCTCTTTGAACAAGCAGAAGGCGGTACTATTTTTCTGGACGAAATTGGCGACATTAGCGTAAAACTTCAAACGCGCCTTTTGCGGGTTCTACAGGAAAAAGAATTACGAAGAGTCGGTGGAACACGAGTACTTCCTATAGATGTCAGAGTTATTTCAGCTACTAACAAGGATCTGGCATCTGACATAAGAAAAGGACTGTTCCGTGAAGATCTATATCACCGGCTGAATGTTCTTTACTTAAAAATCCCAGCACTCCGTGAGCGGAAAGGCGATATTCCACTTTTACTAAATCATTTTTTAGAGATGCGTTCTACTAAAAAAATAAAAGTGGAGAACGAAGTCGTTGGCCATTTAATAAATCGTTCTTGGACGGGTAATATTAGAGAATTAAAGAATGCCATTGACTATATGCTCGCTGTTTGCGATGAGGAAAAGATTAAGGTTAACGATCTCCCTCAGGAAGTGATGAGGATAAAAAGTGATGAGACGACTTTTGCAGCTGAGGCATTTAGTGAGGTTTCTGCCACCTCAGAGAAATTGCCCCCACTTATCGCACCAAACGAGGAAGCTGCTATTATGAGCTGCATCTATCGCAACCACGTTTCTGGTAAAGCATCCAGCAGGAAGGGCTTACTGAAGGATTTGGAATTAGAAGGCGTTAAGCTTACTGAAGCTCAAGTCAGATTACGTTTAGATCTCATGGAGCAGAAAGGATTCATCGTGAAAGCAAAAGGGCGACAAGGAACACGACTGACCGAGAGCGGACTATCTTATATGAAGAATGAGTTGAATCGCTCATAAGTCTTGTGAATCGCTCATCCAACTTGCATATCATGCCGCTGGACGAGCGCGAATGCTCCTACAAACAAAAAAAGCCGGCTCCTGCATATTAAAAGCAGAGCCGGCTTTAATTATTTCTTATCTATACTAAACGTTAATATCAAGTCACAAAATCAGGCTTACGCTGGGCTAATGTCGGACTTTTTAGCTCTACGGGCTCTCCTTTTTCAAGACTCAAAAAGGAAGTCGCCTCATTAAACCAGCTGTCAGGAGCTTTATGTCCCCAAAACGTCTGACGTCTTGGATCGTTAATGTCCCACTTGATCGGTTTAAAGTCAGGATCACTTGTCAGATAATCCCCATTGTATAGTTCTATTCTGTTTCCATCAGGATCACGCACGTATAAAAAGAATGCGTTCGATAAGCCGTGACGTCCTGGCCCGCGCTCAATGTTATCTGCATAACCCATGCTTGCCATCACGTCACAGCAATGGATCAAACTCATCGGATCAGATAACCAAAAACCAACGTGATGAAGACGAGGACCTTCTCCGTTCATAAATGCAACATCATGTACCGTTGGTTTCCGGTGAAGCCACGCGGCCCATGTTCGGTCGTCTTCGGTTGCTGTATATTCTGAAACTCTAAATCCGAGTTCATCTGTATAAAACTTTACAGCCCCTTCCACATCTGGAACCATGCAGTTGATGTGATCGATACGCTGAACACGTGCACCACGGTACAGATCATACTTTTGGATGTACCGCTCAACACTTTCCATCTCCACAAAAAACTCTAGCGGTATTCCAGAAGGGTCCTCTACACATAACGTTTTACCGATTCCAACGGCAGGATCTGCATCTTTCCATAGTACTTTGGCACCTTTTCCTTTAAAAAAGGATTCCAGCTCATTCAAGTGACTGTCTTCCCACACTTTGTAGCTTACGACATGAACGCCAGGCTTATCTGCTTTTTTCAACAAAAGACTGTGATGGGAGTGTTCTTCTAGTCCGCGTAATGCCATCCATTCTGAAGTAGCAGCCGTTTCGATAAAACCTAGGGCATTCACATAAAAATCACGGGAAGCATGGAGATCGGTGACGTTCATGACAACACGCGCGATTCGTATAATGTTAAAATCCATGACGACTCCTCCTATACACTACTGTAGTTATGGCTTTTGGAATTCACGCGCTCTAGAAAATCCTTTACCATTGCTTTATAAGGCTCTTTGTTAAATTGATCATAATAAATGTTCGACATACGCGCCGGATCTCCAAAGAAGTAATACTCATAAAGAGCTTGGCGGCCGCCGAACGTACTGATGGAAATGTCCCATGCCAAGCGGAACAATTGGGTGCGCTCATAACCATCAATGTTGGCTCCTTGTGTATAACGATGAACAAGTTCACCGATATCGTCTGCATTAAAATCTGCTTCTGTCGGAATCCCCATCAAACCTGATGCCCCAAGAATTTTCACGATTTCAACAATGCGCTGATACATTTTCGGGTACCAGTTACGGGCTGCATTCAGCGGTGCAAAGTCTGGTGTCATATTTCCGTATTTATCAATAGAAGCGTTATGCTCTGCACGGTAAAGGTGAGAGCGCATCGTTTCGAGAATCAGCATCACTTCAGATGCTTTCTCTTTAACATGCGGAAACACATCAATGCCAATCGATTCCATCATGTTTAAGATGACGCCGAGTACAAATTCAGTTTTTACCGTATTCTTCGCGATTACTTGATGTGCCATATGAACGATCGCGTTAGTCTCGACGTACGTTCGGTTACAAATATCAGAGCTGCCACTTACGAAAACGCGATCCCACGGTACGAGTACATTATCAAAAACAACGATTGCATCACTCTCTTCGAACCGAGAGCTTAGCGGATGATCCCATTGGCTTCGTCCCGTATCAAACGATTCGCGACATAAGAACTTTAAGCCTTCTGTATTGTTAGGGATAGCAAAAGCCATCGCATACGGATCATCTTCAGAAGAAGCTTTGTTCAGCGTTGATGGGAACACAACGATCTCATCTGTTACCCCACCGAGTGTTGCCAGCAACCTTGCCCCTTTTACTACAATGCCGTCCTTGTTCTTTTCAACGATACGAGCAGATAAATACGGATCTTTTTGCTCAGACTGCTTTTTTGATCGGTTCGTTTGCGGATGGATCAGCGTATGCGTTAGGCTGATGTCATTTTCCCGGCAATAGTCATAATACTTTCTTGCGTTTTCTGCGAACATTGGATCGTTTTGGGCAAAAAAGTTACCTGACGTACCGAACGCCATAACACTCGTGTTTAAATAATCTGGCGTACGCCCCATCATTCCGCCTGTGTAGCCTGCCCATTCCGAAATCATCTCACGACGGCGGATGAGATCGTCCACCGTTTTGGGTGCAATAAAGGAAAGACCTACTTTGTCACCCGTCTGTTCAGAGGTATAGAGCATCTTGTCTGCTTTTTCGTGCTGGAGGTCATATAGGTTAGCAATGGACCTTACAATGTTTCGAAATGCCGGATGAGAAGGAACATCATCTACTTTCTCACCATGAATCCAAACGTTATTCTTAGCCTTTGAAATCCCTTGAATATATTGTTCCCCCGTGCGTGCAGGCAAAGAAATCCCTCCTAATGTTTCGCTTCAGTTTGAAGCGACTGTTTTTTCTTTCCGAACTGCTGAATGTGATGATCAGCAAGTGCAACATGCACCACTTTCATCTCGGTGTAAAACTCAAACGCATAGTGTCCGCCTTCACGGCCGATACCCGAATTTTTTGAGCCACCAAACGGAATACGAAGATCACGTACGTTCTGTGAATTCACCCAGAGCATACCAGCTTCAACGGCATTTGCGACACGGAGACCCCTTTTCATGTCGTTTGTCCACACATAGCCTGCGAGACCGTACTTAATATCATTTGCGTATTCGATCACTTCTTTTTCATCTTTAAACGTCATCACAGATAAAACAGGACCGAATATTTCTTCTTGCGCCACCGTCATATCATTTTTTACGTTTAATAAAAGTGTCGGAGCTACAAAATTCCCTTTTTTGTGAGATTCAGAGAGTGCTTGTGTGTATACTTCTGCACCTTCGTTTTTTGCAATCTGTAAATATCTTTTCACATTTTCATAGTGTTCCGTATGGATGAGTGGGCCAACTTCCGTATCTGGATCAGATGGATCCCCAACGATAATGTTATCCACCCTCTCCTTTAAACGAGCCACAAACTCATCTTTAATTGATTCTTGAAGAAACAAACGAGAATTTGCTGTACACCTTTCTCCGTTAAAAGAGAAGATGCCCCATACACAAGCGTCTAGCGCACGCTCAAAGTCACAGTCATCAAATACGATGATCGGTGACTTTCCGCCAAGTTCCATAGAAAAGCGTTTCAATGAAGCAGCACCGTTTCTCATAATCTCGGAACCTGTCTTCGTCTCTCCGGTAAACGAGATAAGCTGCACATCATCATGTGCAACAAGCGATGCACCCGCTGTTTCACCAAAGCCATGAACGACGTTAAAGACGCCTGCTGGTAGTCCAGCTTCATCCACAAGCTCTGCTAGTTTATTAGCTGTTAATGGTGACCATTCAGCTGGTTTTAGAATGACCGTGTTTCCTGTCGCAAGTGCAGGTGCGATTTTCCATGTCTCGAGCATGAATGGCGCATTCCATGGTGTAATGAGTCCTGCCACACCTACAGGCTTTTGAATCGTATAGTTCATGAACTCATCATCCACATGATAAGCTTCACCAGACATACGGTTCTTTACCATCTCCGCATAAAATCTAAAGTTATCCGCTGCACGTCCTACCATCTTTCGTGTTTGAGCTATAGGAAGTCCCGTATCATAGGATTCTAACAGTGCAATCTCTTCTACATCGCGATCAATTAGATCTGCAATCTTATAGATGTATTGAAGACGCTTTTCCTGCTTCATCTTTCCCCAAGGACCTTGTTTAAAAGCAGCCTTTGCCGCTTTTGCAGTTGCATTAATGTCTTCTTTCGTTCCTTCACTTACCGTATTGATCTTTTCGTTCGTATAAGGATTGACGTTAACAAAGTAGTCCCCTTTATGCCCTGAGACAAACTGTCCGTTAATATAGTGCTGAATCATTTCCTTAATTTCCGGCTTCATGATCCTTCCCTCCAGTTGGCACCTTTTCTGTACGTCCATCAACGATCGTATTCTCTAAAGAACCTAAGTAGTCTATCTCAAGCCTGACCACATCACCAGGATGAATATGCGATATTCCTTTTGGTGTACCGGTCCAGATCACATCATTTGGTTCAAGTGTCATGAATGAAGAAACAAACTCAATGATTTCAGGGATTGAATACATCAAATCTTTTGTGTTTCCTTGCTGTCTTAACTCACCGTTGACGTATGTGCGAAGTTCAAGGTTTGTAACATCCGGAATATCTTCTGCATCCACATAAAACGGACCCATCGGACCAAACGTGTCATGCCCTTTTGCGCGTACTGGGGGACGGTACCAGTTGTTCACAAAATCACGGACTGTTACATCGTTCGCAATGGTGTAACCGCTTACAAAATCCATCGCGTGTTCGGCTTTAATATTTCTTCCCTCTTTACCGATGACGACGGCTAGTTCATTTTCATAGTGCATATAAGTTGCGCCATCTGGATAGAACACTTGCCCTTTGTGACCTACTAACGATGAATTTGGCTTTATAAAAAGTACAGGCTCAGCTGGTTTTTCAAGCCCCAGCTCATCTGCATGGTCAGCATAATTAAGTGCTAGCCCGATCATTTTATTTGGCGTAAAGGGAGGAAGCCACGTTTTGATCTCGCTCACCTTAGCTGATTTCCCTGATGAAAATGTGATTACATCGTCAACTACCGTTCCTTTTTGTTCTCTTCCTTCAAAAATAACGCGAGCATGCTTCATTTATACTTCACTCCCTATTTTTTCTACTAACCCATAATCAGCAAGTACAGCTCTTATTTCTTTTTGCAGAGAATCTGCCGGCAAGTCCATCGGCAACCTTAATGTTGGGTTGATCTTGCCCATCATACCTAACGCGGCTTTTAGTGGAGCAGGATTCGTATCTTTAAAAAGAACGTCATTTAAAGGCATCAAATCATAATGAAGCTTTAATGCTTCTTCAACATTTCCAGAATCCCATGCGTTGTATACTTCTGCCACTTTAGACGGCAATACGTTTGCTGTTGCAGATATGTATCCTGCCCCACCAATGGCAAGCATCGGATAGCAAAGCAACTCTATTCCTGAATACAGCAAAAAGTCACGTCCACAGTTTAAAAGTACACGGTTGATGTGTTCAAAGTCTTTATTAGATTCCTTTACTCCGATAATGTTTGGACAGTCTTCATTAAGTCGTGCTAGCGTCTTCACTTCCAAATTTACGGCTGTTCTGCCTGGAATGTTATAAATGATTAATGGGATGTCTACTGAATCTGCGATGAGTTTAAAATGTTTGTAAAGTGCGTGTTGTGAGGGCTTATTGTAGTAAGGGACGATGACCATAGCGGCATCCGCTCCCATTTCTTGAGCTAATTTTGTTAAATGAAGAGATTCTTGATGATTGGTCGATCCAGTTCCCGGAACGATAGGTACAAGCTTGTTTACCGCTTTGATCGCTGTTTCCATTACAAGCTCTCGTTCTTTTAATGTCAGCGATGAAGGTTCTCCTGTCGTTCCGGTAACAGAGATACCATGACTTCCAGACTGGATGTGCCAGTCTATCAAACTTTTAAGTGTTTCAAGATCTAGCGATTCATCTTCATGAAAAGGGGTGATGATCGGAGCGATTGATCCTCTTAGAGATTTCTTTACTTCTTCTACTTTCATACTTTCATCTCCTCAAATAGAATTTTGTTTGGAATCCTCCAGAAAAGCTTTGAGTGTATTCAATTTATGGTTTCTCGTAAATGCCTCTATTATTTTGGGTTCCTCTCTTCTTTCCATCATCTCAATTAGTTGATAGTGTTCAGCAACTGATCGCTTCATTCGGACAGGTTTCATTGTTGATCCCTGCTGACGAACAGTCCCGAGCCTTTCCCAAGTTGTATGAATCTGTTCTAACAGAAATAGATTGGTGCAATATTTGTAAGTTAGTTTATGAAATTCTTTGTTGTAATTGGAGAAAAGAGAATAATCGAGTTGTTCAAGTGCATCTTCCATAAGCTTTGTATACACTCTTAAACCTTCAAGTTTTTCGTAAGGAAAGTGTATTGATGATTCTGCAGTCGCAAAACCTTCTAATACGGCTAGAACGGATAAAGTTTCTAAATATGCTTGTTCATCAAAGGGGGTAACAATCGCTCCTGAGTAAGGCTTAAACGAGATTAGAGAATCTGCTTCAAGCAGCCTGATCGCTTCACGAACGGGAATTGCACTTGTTTGAAGCTCTCTAGCCAGTTGGTCAATAACAAGTTTGTGACCTGGTGGATACCTGCCATCTAAGATACGGGAACGAATGACTTGATAAGCATACTGCTGTTTGTTTGTTTTATGTGTAGTCTTCATAATCTTATGTTAATCTCAAATCATATATGATTTCAAGTTAATTTTCAGAAAAATCATATATTATTGTTAATTTAGTAACAAAGTAATAGACTTTGAAATTTATTAAAATAACTATAGTTAAATAGTCTTGTTACTTGCAGTAAAAGTTTACATATGTAGTAAGAATAAGCTATTCTATACATATAGATTGTGTATAAAGGGGTAAAAAGCCCATGAATGTAAAAAACGCCATGGAAATTCTAGTAGAAGAAGCACTAAAGAATTATTGGGGACAACTTCAGCTTCCTTGTAAATGTGAGATTTGTAAAGCTGATGTGTTTGCGATCACACTCAATAATTTACCACCTCGTTATGTATCAAATGAAGATGGCTATGCTTTTGTCAAAGCACAAAACTTTGATGATCAATCCAGAGTTAACATCTTAAACCAGATTGTAAAAGCTACAGGCATTGTAGCAACTCGACCATCACATGATTTAAAACCATCTCCTGCTAGCGAATAGAAGGCAGATGGTTTTTATTTTTGTACATATGTATATCTTAAAAATGTTGATTAAACCTATAACATTCAGTTGAAAATTTACATATGCAAATATATTCTGACTCTTTATTCCTATTTTTCAGAAAAGTTCCTTGCGAGAGCTTTTTTCTTGTGATATATTTGTGACAACCATTCAGTACTGGATTACATCTTAACTTAAGAGTTTGAAAGTGGTTTGGTAATTACAGAGCACAAAAGTGCAAACGTTCTAGGAGGCATTCACATGCAAACAGGTAAAGTAAAATGGTTTAACGCTGAAAAAGGTTTTGGTTTCATCGAAGTTGAAGGTGGAGATGACGTTTTCGTACACTTCTCTGCAATTCAATCAGAAGGATTTAAATCACTTGACGAAGGTCAAGAAGTAGAATTTGAAATTGTTGACGGAGCTCGCGGACCACAAGCAGCTAACGTAACTAAAAAATAAGTTCAGCCTATATATAAAGACCCGGCAGTTGCTGCCGGGTCTTTTCTATGTAAAATGAACAAATGAAGAGGCTCCCTAACCAGGCAGCCTAGTCTTTTAAACCAACTTTCATTTTATACTTTTGAATTTTACCTAATATGTCTATCTTGTCTTCCTGCGAAAAGATTCCAAGCTTGTGTAGGATTATCGTGTATTGCTGCAACTTAAACAATGAACTCTCTTTATACCACATAACGATCACCTATCTTTCCTTAAGGAAACTTTTTAAACCTTCGTAAATATTATATGCCATCTGCTACATTTATGATAATCATTTGTTCTCCCTTTTCAAGTTGTATCCAAAAAAAAAGCGCACCTAAAGGGTACGCTTTACTAAACTATTTAGTTTGAAGAGTAGAAAGCATGGCCCAGATGGCTTGTTCCCATTTAGCCGCATTCTTATGTTCAGGCAGGTTCACCGTATATTTAACTTGATCTCCGTTGTTTAAGTCTTGGATAACAATATATTTTTTGTAAGAATCTTTTGAAGCCGTAATAAATAACGCAGTCTTTTCAAATGCCTGTCCAGCGACCTCTTTTCCATTCACTTCACTTACTTCCCCGATCGCTTCAAGTTCATCCTTAGCCCATTCTTTTAGATCATCAATAGAAGATTCTTCTGACAAAGGTTCTATTCTAACAAATGTCTCAGCAAATTTCGTAGCAAACAATAAATCTTTTCTTGGCTCTTCTGCTGTAAATTCAAAATCTGGCAGTTTGTAAAAATGGTATTCAAGTTCGCTCTCTGTTAATACCGCGTCCTCTTCAATTGAAACTCCATCCGCTATGTAAGTTAGTTTTTTTGTTGGAGCTGCCTCTGGCGCACTTTCTTCAGTAATTTGCTCAAGTACCCATTGTCCCTCGTTATTCTTCTTGTAAACGATTTTAACTTTTGAACCATCCTTCAAACTTTCGACAGCTTCCCTAACTTCGTCTGTAAGACGAAGAACTAATGTTTCCCCTGCTGCTTCTACCTCAATAGAATTATTGTCAATCATACCAATATACGTTCCTTCTTCTTCAATAGATGTCACTTCTTCGTTAACAGGTTCTTCTTTTTCCGCTTCTTTCTTTTCAGTTGGAGAAGATTCGTTTGTTTTAGGTGCTGGTTCTTCTTTCGTATTGGTGCTTTTCGGTTCGCTGCTACAAGCGGCAAGCAATAGTATGATAGCAAATAGCCAAGTCTTCTTTTTCATCGTTAATCACCTCGAATTAAAAGTTTAATTACAAAAAAATTTTCTGCTTTTCAGTTCTTATTAAAAAAAAGTTCACGATTACAATAGGTATCGTAACAACTAAAACAAAATTTGGAAAACATCTTAAACGCAAAGAGAATCCTGACGATATAAAAACAGTACTTATACATTTTAAAACGGAGATGACGAAATTTGAATCCATCATTTGCCTCAAATTTACAAACGAATAAACTGGTTACTAAAATGCTGTGGGGTATGTATTTTCTCGGTCTAGCAAGTACGTATGCTAGTACGAAAACCGTTAATAGTGTCATGTTTTATGGTATTGCTGGACTCGCAATCCTTTTATCACTCTCGATTTGGACGTATCGAAAGTGGGCTCCCTTCGCAGTTCAATATTTTGTTGTTATCGGCTTAACGATACTAACTATTATCATGGCAGATTCAAACCCGAAGATTTCTACTTACCTGATGACTTATGTATGCCTGGCAGTCATCACGTTGTATCATAACTACCTTTCAATCTTACTATCGGGTATTAGTGGATTATTATTAACCAATTTCTTCTTTTTTCAATACAAAGAGACGATGTTTGCCGGACAAGACCCAAAGATTATTATCTCATTAAACGTTTTCTTAACTGTTATTACTGCTGCTCTAGTGGCACAAGCAAGAATAGGTCAGCGTATGCATGAAAACATTTTGATCGCAGAAAAACAGTCAGAGCAAGATAAGATTAAATTGGAAAAATTGTTAAGTAAAATCAAAGATGCATCAGAAAATCTTCATCACTTTAGTCAGTCTGTAAAAGAAAACGTTACACGAACAGGTGAAATTTCAAGCAACATCACGTACGCTTTTACTGAAGTGGCAAAAGGTGTAGAATCTCAGGCTGTCAGTGTAGGTGGAATGAATCAATCAGTCACAAGCACCAATGACGTAGCAAAAGGTCTTTATCAGCACTCCAATGATATGAGAAAGCTTTCAGAGCAAACAGCCATCGTAACAAAAGCAGGTGAAAATCAAGTAATAGAACTTTCTTTGAAGATGAAAGAAGTAAGTGAGCTCATGCAGCAAACGAACACTCTAATGTACGAATTAAATCAGCAAAGTGAATCAATAGAAGGAATCTTAACGACAATAGAAGAAATTTCATCTCAGACGAATCTGCTTGCATTGAATGCTGCGATTGAAGCAGCGCGAGCAGGAGATCAAGGTAGAGGATTTGCTGTAGTGGCGGACGAGGTTCGACGCCTTGCCGAGGATTCTCAACACTCTACAAAGCAAATCGGTGCAATCCTAGGAGAAATTCGTAACAAAGCTAAACAAGCCGCTCAATTTGTAGATGGTTCACAAGGGGTTGTCACATCCAGTCTGCAAGCTACAGAGAAAACAGCAGACAACTTCAGTCAAATTTTAGTGAACACCGATCAAGTGGCTGCACAGTCATCTGAAGTTCAAGAATTAATTAATCAGCTGTATGAATCAACCGGATATATTGTTGGAGAAATTCATTCTGTTTCTGGAATTGCTGAAACATCAAGTGGTTCTGTTGAAGAAGTTCTTGCATCTGTAGAAGAGCAGCATAGATGTGTAGAAGAAGTGGTTGATAGTTTCAACAAGTTCGAGGCGTTAACCTCAGAACTAAATGAACTGGTAAAAGAATAATAATGCTACAATACCTTTTCATGCATAATGAAAAGGTATTTTTTCTGAGGGAGCTTATTAGATGCATAAACACAGAGGAATCTATTGTATTTGTTTGAACGAATCTAGGGAACTGCTCGTTATCGAAAAGAACGGTGGTCCTTATAAAAATCGCTTGGATCTTCCTGGAGGCACACCAAACGATGGTGAATCTGAATACGAAACGGTCATTCGTGAAGTTCTAGAAGAGACTGGCTATATGGTGATAAAAGGTATGAAACTAGGTGAACGCTGTTATGAACTTCCTTGGAACTATAAGGAATGGACCCGGTCACAACATTCAGCGGTTTTCTTTGATTGCAGGATAGACATTCATTCCCAATCGGCTATAGCTGATATCCCAGATCAAGATTCTAGCGGAGCAAGGTGGATTCCTATTAGTGATCTAAAGAAGGATTGGTGCTCTCCTCTTGTATGGGAAGCAGCGCAATATGCTTTGACCAAACGCATTCCGTCTGAAATGAAAATATATGAAACATGGCGAGTACAAAAGAAACCACTATATCCTATAACTTAAAAAAACAACCGCACAAGGGCGGCTGTTTCTAGTAACAATAAAAGGAACTGATCTGGCGTGTATCCATACCAAAATAGATCCATCTATTGCCGGTCCAGCGAAATCCTGCAACCGATCTTCTACCTGCAAAAGTAAGCCATGCCCAGAATCCTGGTCCCCATGTTGGCCAGATATAGACATATTGGTACAAACAAGGTCTGATCGCGCCTGGATCAACAGCATAGACTCCTGGCTGACTTCCTCCGCCACCTCCACCTTGCAAACTAAAACCTTGCGCTTGGGATGGTGTAAATGATGGAGGTGCTGATGTTGGCGCCATTCCACCGCCACCACCGCCTCCTGGAGGTCCGCCTGGAGGGCCACCTGGTGGGCCAAAACCTTGCCCTCCGCCTTGACCGCCGCCTTGACCCGGAAAAGGTGGAAAACTTCTATACATGCTCAATACGTTCAACTCCTATAAAATTGTATTCGGTTCATCTTATTCATATCGTGATGAAACGTATAGACAAGTAACCCGTATAACTATAAAAGGATTGCTTCATGCTGATTTCGGGTATATTACTTGAAACAACTATGATTTTTATAGGAGGATGAAAATGGGACGTATTAAAAAGGGTATCAAAGGAATGGCTGTTGCTTTTTTAATCAAACAAGGTAAAAAGAGGTTATTGCCTATCATTAAAAGAAAATTAAAAAGCAGATAATAATAAAGAACTCCTTACGTGAGGAGTTCTTTTTGCTTGATTACACGTTTACTTCTATAAACAATTGAGCATCAGATCAGCGCTTTAAATTCATAAACTCTTCTCTTAAAAAACGCACCTCAAACTCGATCAGGGATTCACCTGTCTCTTCTTCAAACAAGCGGTAAAAATTCTTCTGTTTATTAAGCAATAAGGATTTAATTTTAGATCGATTCCCGTCCCTTACTAATTGATCAATGGCATAATAGCTTTGTCTGTATGGACGGTGACTAGATTTTCTCCGATTTTGATATGTCCAATCCTTTACGGAGTGAAGCCTTGTGAAGGGAATGAAGTTTAGAGGTACAAAGATCGGCACCTCTCTTACACTCTGTTTCCCAGCATATTCTGCAAGCCCCTCTTCAAACCATCTAGGTAGATGCCTATTATCCAGTTTATTTTCTGACAAATAACTAATAATCCAATGATGTGTATATTCATGTCCGACCAACTCTAGAAATAGATCAGAATTCTCATCCATGTCGTTAGTAACAAGCAGATGGATGGTTTCTTGAGCAGGTACGTATAATGCTTGCAAGTTTTCATACGAGTGAAACGGCAGATGTTGCTGAAAGATTAAAGGGTTCCGATAGAGGATGAGGGTTACAGGAAGGGCATCATGAACATCAATCCATTCATTGTGATAAAACTGCATTTTACGGATGTGACGAATCGCAGAAACTGCTAATTCCTCGTCTTGAGGTTCATAGAAAACAAAAGCTTTTTTCTCATTCATATTTTCTAGCGTTTTTAAAAAGGATACTCTTTCAAAAATCCTATCCTTTTCTACTAACATCGCTTCCAAATAAAATTGATTTTTTACTCTAGGAGATAAAGAGTGTGGCAAAGAGGTTTCGAGCGCATAATTGCCTACAGATAATATAGCTGTAGAGAATGCTGTAAGAGTAATAACCATGAGGTTTGGCTGTATCCTTTTCATTACAAGCGTTTCTTTTCTCTCTATAACAAATCTAATGAATCGCATGCTAAATAAGGAAAAGCATACAAGAAGAATGGACACCCCGATCAGTAACCCTTCAATATCACCTAACAACAAATACAATCCATAAATACTAATAAGGGAAAAGAAGCTAAGAGAACAAGTTCTTACAAGGATAATTAGCTTCTTCACAGTTTACACTCCCTTTGTCCAATAATTTTTTAGAAGTCGTACTATTATCGATATGCCCTCCATAAAATGTTAATGAATCTTAGTTTTACAGGAGGCGCTATGACCGGATACATTGTTGAAGGCAAAAGTGATCAACTGAGAGTACAAAGTGTTCATCCTCACGCCCATTTTGTCATTTTAAATGGGATTTCATTTCGGCATAAAGAACGAAGAGCGATTGAAGAAGCATTAATTCTTTGTAATGAAGTTTATGTATTAACTGATCCAGATGAGCCTGGTGACAAGATCGCTTTAAAGATCATGGAAACATATCCTGAGATCAAACGAATTCATATTGATCCGGAGAAAGCTAGAAATGTTAGAGAAAGTCGCTACAAGTATGGAGTAGAATACTGTTCAAACCAATATTTAAAAGAGACACTGCCAGGAATCTAATTCTCATTCATAGACTTCTTTACTGCTGTCTTATCACCTTCTCCCTATAATGACTCTTTACAAAGAAATAAAAAAAGACTGCAACTCATGCAGTCTTCATTTCTATTTACTCTCAAAAAATTCAAGTGATTCTTCATCTGGTCCGTAAAAGAAGAAGTATTTTCCGTTTGGAAGCTCTGTGATTTCTTTATCTTTCATGACTACGTCTTTTTTCTGCAACAACTCATATTGCTCTTCAATATTCTTTACAGAAAACGCAATGTGGTGGACCTTCCCCTCATTCGTAACTGGCCCTGTATATCCCGCAATCAACTCAACAAGAACTTTTCCTTCTACCCCTAAGAATGCCAACTCAACGGGTACGCTTGTATGATCGAAACGATCTAATAGATCTAAACCGAGTACCTCGGTATAAAATTTGATAGAGTTCTCCATGTTAGAAACCATAATTCCAGTATGTTCAATTCCAGTAATCATGCTGATCTTTCCCCTTTCTTAAGTTGAAGCAGATTGTTGTTTTAGGAGCGTTTTGCGGATACCTTCTCCGTATTGAAAGAATGGCAAGGACAGTAATGAGATAAGCGTTAGAATGCCAAACACATAAAATCCATGTTCAAAGCCAAACGTACTTAAAAGTAAGCCGCCAATCCACGGCCCCGCACTGAAACCGATCGATCGAAACGACATCGCTCCAAAATATGTACCTCTCATATGCTCAGGCGCTAAATCATCTAAAAGCACATCACTCATAACGAACACAATAATTTCTCCTACTGTTAAAAACACCATACTTATGACAAGAAAAACCCAATTCGTTGATAGTCCAAATCCAAGCAATGCAAGACTGAAAGCAAAACTCCCAAAACGAAGTGCATTCATCGGCTGAAATCGCCTTACATAGTTTGTGACTGGAAACTGAAGTAACAGGACAGTTATTGCATTTGTAACAACAAGGTACGCAAAAAGCTTAACCCCATTCTCGAACTGAGGTGAATTCCCTATATATTGCGCTAGAGTTGTATCCATTTGTGACTGTGCCATCATAACAATTGTATTTCCGATCAGAAAAAAAGCAAGCACTCTGTCTCTTGAAAGCACACTAATGGCAGACTTAATTGAGAACTTTCTCTCTTCCCCACCCTTTAACTCTTTGGAGTACCCTTTTAATGTAAATACAATTAATAATGCATATAAGAGATAAGCGATCGCAGTAATGTAAAAAGCTTGAGTTGAATTTGATGTACCTAGCTGCGTTCCTATAACCGGACCAACTGCAGCACCAACATTTATTGCAAAATATCGAGCATTGAAAACATGAAGCCGGTTTTCTTTTGTCGTTACATCTGCAAGCAATGCTCTAGAAATGGGTTCAAACCAAGAACGGCACAGTCCGTTTAACATGTTTAACACAAAGAAATGCCATACGAGGTCTGCTACAGCAAATCCAACAAACACGGCACTCCAAATGAAGATAGCAACTGTCATCACAGGAAGCCTCCCTATCCGATCAGATAGATAGCCCCCAAAGAAACCACCGAACGTACCCGTTAGAGCACTTACTCCAATTATCAATCCAACCATGGCTGGATCGATCCCTTTTTCATTGTACAAATAAATGGCTAAGAATGGCATAGTCATAAAAAATGCCGCTCGCGTAAACAATGTTCCAGCAACAATTACGATGACTGCTGGATGCCACTTTTTAAGAAAATCTCTCATCCCCATTCCTTCTCTCTTCTATTCTGTTACTTACTCTATCATTTTTTAATTGACTAGAAAAAGAATTTTTACAAATTTTGAAACTTTTCCATTTTTCCTTCGTCTTATATAGGTGTACCCCCCTTTCCCGAAAAAAGCCCTCCCCTAATTTAGGGCTTTTTTCATTTTAAACAATTGCCCTTTAGTCCGTCAGCGCGACTTTGTCACAAAGTGATAACGTTTATCAAAAAAATCACATATTCGTCCATTTTTAATGAGACCTTGCTATATTATAGACATCCCTATCAACAACCCCCTTTTTTCATTGTTAAGAACGAAAAAGAGCGCTAAGAAGGACGACCTTCTAAGCGCTCTTTTTTCATCATTTTTACTTTTATTCACATTCGTCGCCATCACAAAATTCAAATTTCGCATCCCTAATAGCGCCTCTTAATGCACGTTCGATATTAGCTTGAGGATGCAGCCCCTTCAATACTCTCTCACCGATAATAATAGTAGGGACTGCTGAAATATTAAGGTCTTCTGTGGCTTCTTTCTGAATCCTCTCTCTTTCTTGCTTAAATTCACGAGATTCCAATGCATGTTGAAAGGACTTGCCGTCGAGGCCTATTTCTTCAGCAATGTTTTGAAGTACATCAATCTTTCCGATATCTTTTCCGTTTTGATAAAAAGATTTAAAAACAAGATGAGCATATTCTCTTTCCTTGTTGTGCCTTTTAGCAAACAATAATCCTTCATGAGCAAAGAAAGTATGAGGTTGAGGAGATACTTCTGGCAATATCATATCAACACCCATTTTCTTTGATAGAGGCTGAACAGACTCTTGCCACGATCTTTGTAAATAATCTTCTTCAGGACGTAATGTTTTCTGTGGAAATGGTCTGAGTTCGTATGGCATCCACTCAATCTCAACATCCTTATCTTCGGTTGCTTTTAATAATGGCGTTTCTGCTAAGTAACAATATGGACAAACAAAATCAGAATAAACTTTTATTTGTATGGTCATGTTTAATATCCCCTTTATTACAACTTCAGTTCTATGTTTTATTGTTTTCACTTGTGACGCTTATGATATTTCCACCGCAATATATGTTCAAGCAATAAGACTTATCACTATACCGGCAAAACTCCCATTTCTTTAAAATCAAGTAATGGTGTTGTTCAGAGTTTCCAGTATTACAAAATGATTAATAAAAACAACCTCTGTTCACCTTTTGTATTACATGATATATTTAGAAAGGCTTTATCGCTTACATACCATATATTGATATTTTAAAACTTATGAATACATATGATCTACACAAGTCGCATCACTGGCTACAGTGCCTATGAAGCACCATTTTAGGAGGATATACCGTGATTTTAATGGCAGGTATGATCGGTACAGGTAAGTCTACATATGCTGAATTCTTGAGCGAGCAGCTAGGAAGCACTATCTTTTATGAAAGTGTCGTTGACAATCCTATTTTACCCGATTATTACAAAAACCCGAAGCGATGGGCTTTCCCGCTTCAAATATATTTCTTAAACACACGTTTTAAGACGATTCGTGAAGCTCGTACAAGTCCAGACAATGTTCTGGATCGAAGCCTCTACGAAGATCTAATCTTTGCAGAACTGAACTTTGATTCAGGAAACATGACACAGCTTGAATTTGACACATATAAAGACTTACTTGAAACGATGATGAACGAAATCGACAAAACTCCAAAGTCACGTCCTGATTTGCTTGTCTATTTGGATAGTGATTTTGAGACAGCATTAAGCCGTATTCAACAAAGAGGTCGCTCATATGAGCAAGTAGAAGAGAATCCTGAACTACTGGCATACTACAAAACCCTTCATGCTAAATATAAAGATTGGATCTTGGCCTATGATAAAACCCCTGTATTGATTATTGAAAGTGATCAATATAACATATTTAGTAAAGAAGATCAGGATAAAATCCTTACACTTGTAACGAATGAACTGACACGTCTTGAATCATTAAAGCAACCTTCATTTCTTATGCATGAAAGCCGCTAAAACCACAAACACTACTAGGACAAACAAGGTTTAAGGAGTGAACATATTGTTTACAATGTTCTTTATTTTGTTATCTGTCCTTGTAGCCGCTATAGGTCTCTGGTGGACGATGAAAATTGCAAAGAAACAAAAAGTGTATACAGAAGATGAGGTAAACCCTGCCGTCTCGAGACATACTGCATTGTTGAATCCCGTTTTTATTGCACTAGCCGGCTTTACTATCGTAATTGGCCTCATCATCTACATTGCTTATTTTATTTATTAACAACGTAAAGACCAAAAGACATTTAGTCTTTTGGTCTTTTTTCTAAATCTTGAGGTTTCTCTGGATTCCAAAAACTCATACTTTCGATAAAGCGACGTGTTTCCTCTTGACCAAGGTCATGAATCATCTGATAGGCTTCTCTTAGTTTCTCATCATATCTGTCATTATCTGAGTCGTTTGAATAAGGAACGTATGGTAAGTGTGATCTTACAAAAGTATCATTTGCTGTACTGTCTAATTCACTGAACTTCCTTTCAAGATGCCTTACATCTTCATCAGAGGCAGATATTTCAAACTGAAACGTTGAAGCCGTTTTGATGGGAAGAATCTCGCCGGTTTCCACATTAATGTAATACGGTCTTTTTTCCATTCTTCACGTCCTCCTTTTTCTTTATTTTCCTCAGCTCATACGTTTTTATGTAGTCACCACCATTTTTTCTTCTTAAAATAGCTCATGATTACAACAGGCAAAACGAAACAAAGAGTTAAAACGTAAAAATACCCATAGTGCCATTTAAGTTCAGGTATGTATTCAAAGTTCATGCCATAAAGGCCTGCGATAAATGTAAGGGGAATAAAAACAGCACTAACGAGCGTCAACGTTTTCATGATTCTATTCATGTGATCGGACTTTAAAGACATTTGCAGATCTAAAATTCCTTTTAAATTTTCTTTAAAACTGTCAAAAGCAGTTGTTACTCTCGAGAAGGAGGATAGCAGATCTTTAAAATAAAAACCTGATTCTTCATTTGCGTATTCAAAGTCATCATGACCCATTTTCTGTATGATGCCCTCTTCTGCTTCAACATATTGTCTAAGCTTGTGTAAGCGGGTCTTCCAACGATACACGTCCCGTCCGATCTCACGTTTTTGTGGATCAATAAACACACTCTTTTCGAGCTCTAAAAACTCATCTGAAAGCTGATCAACAACTTCTAGATAGGAATTAACGATATCCTTCATCAGATAGTACAGCATATAGCTAACATGTTTCATGTGTTCAGGATTGTTCGTGAAATCTTTTACTAGCTGTTCCCTAAAGGAAATTTCGTGTTCACTCATAACAATCAAATACTTATCACCGATTAGAAGGTTAATCCTAATCGGTTCATAATTTTCAGATCCCAAATAAAACGTTGAAACAACAGCATGATTGCTATAAACATTAAGTTGTGGATGTTCAGAAAAATTCATAAAAGCATTCTTAGCTAAAGGGTGAAGATCTAGCTGCTCTAATATATTGTCTTGATTCATTTCTTTAAGAGATTGATAAAACATCCAGATGGTTTCGTTCTCTTTTGGCATGTCAAAGTGTTCAATTCGTTCGGTTTGATTCGTAACCTCTTTATACATTAACATCTCATGAACTCCTGGCCGTTTTTTCTCTATCTTTCCCATAAGTTCAGGTTCACATGACAAAAAAATAACCCTTTATGTTTAAAGGGTCACTGTACTAATACTTTTTACTTTTTTCACAACTACTCTATCTCCTTGTGCAGGTGGATGAGAAGTTAAAAGAAACTCAACAGGCAAACTCGATTCGTTTCGAACTTGATGGGTTGTCCCTGCAGGAATATCTAATCCTTGATGGGCGCTAAGGATAATTTCTTCACCATCTTTTTCGATCAACAGTTCTCCGTTTAAAACAAAGAAAAATTGATGGGAAAACACATGATAATGTCTTACCTCAGCTGTTTGTGGGGGCATTCTTTCTTGTATGATGCTTAGGTTCTCTTGCTTTAGAAGGTGCCAGCCATCACATGCATCTCCCCATTGATAATGTTCTGCATTTAATGTACTTTTCTTTGCCATACACCCTCCAATTATTTATTCAAAACGTCCTCCAGGTTTATCTTCATCCTTTGTGCACTAGGTGGACAAGTTAAGTTATACTGAAAGACTTTTTGGTTAATGGTCTCTACGGTCTTTTTGATGTTGAATTCTACGGTATACGTTTTTAGCTCCTCTTTTAGTACGTCTATCTCTTGACCAAGTTTCACCCAACTCGGGAGAATGTTATTATCTTTCATTACTTTATGAAGACGCTTCTCGGGATTATAAGTAAGATCTTCATCTAGGTTAAGAGGCTTACCTAAGCCTTCTAAATCATCAAATGCACCTTCTTTACGGGCACGGTTAACGATGGCTGTAATGTGATCTTCGTAAAACCAAGCATTGGTTTGCTCGTCTTTCATTAAGATCTCACGTTGCTGCAGTTCCTTTTCAAGCGATGGTTTTTTGTTCATTACAAAAACCTCCAGGAATAAATTTATTTCTATACTTATACATTATGTTTATTATTCCTCTTCCCTTGGAAAACTTATGGCAGATTTATTGCAAAATTGTGTACAAATTAAGAACGCCTTTCCTACAGCTTAACTTCATCCAAGTTCATTTATAGGTAAAAACTGGAGTCAGCTGAAGAAGAAAAAAGGAAGCGACTGCTCGCTCCCTCTCTGTTACACCCTTATTTTTTTAAGAAGTACTTCTCAAGATCATCTAACATCAAGTTTGCAGCTTTCACTCCACCTGCTGTATTCCAGATTGCATCACTTACCTTGTATGCTTTATCTGCTGTTACAACCTCAAGGTTCTTCCAAAGCGGATTGCCTGTCCATTCTTTTTCTGTATCAGTCGCTTTTCCGTCACCTTCTTCATAAGTGAAGTAGAACAAAATATCACCATTCATATCAGGAATACGTTCTTGTGTAACTTCTTCCATAAAATCATCGTTGTTTTGATCACCAGGACGTGCAAATCCAATTTGATCAAGAATCACACCTGAGAAAGAATCTTTGTGATAGATACGAGATGTTCCTGGCAAGAAACGAACCACTGAAACTTCTGTTTTTAATTGATCTGCTGCCTCTTTCTTCATATCTTCAATACGCTTGTCGAATGCAGCTAGAACTTCTTTACCTTTTTCTTCTTTATCTAAAGCTTTTGCGTATAGTTCAAAGTTGATCTTCCAATCACCACGAAGTTCTTCTGCAAAAACAGTCGGCGCAATTTTATTTAGTTCATCATATTGCTTTTCTTGACGCTGCTTGTTTCCAATGATTAGGTCAGGTTTTAAAGCTGCGATCTTCTCAACATTTACAGTACTCTCGTCACCTACGACTTCTACGCCTTTCATGTCATCCTTAATGTGATCATACCAAGGATCACCTAACCAAGATTTAACGGCTCCAACCGGTTTTACGCCAAGAGCGAGAACTGCTTCAGTACCTTCGTTTGTCAAGACAACTACTCGCTTGTTTTCCTTAACTTCTGTTGTACCCATCGCATGTTCAACTTTATAGGAAGAAGAGGATCCTTCTGACTTTTCTTCTTTTTCTTTATCTTTTCCTCCACATGCTGCTAGTGCAAGCATTAACGTTAACACAGCTGCGAAAGCAAGCCATTTGTATGTAATTTTCTTCATTCGATTTTCTCTCCCCTTTTTATAATGTAAATGATAATGAGAATCAATTACAATTCGTATCATAAACTGATATGAATACGTTGTCAATAACTAAATGATAATGATTTTCAAAGTCATTGACAGATACACACTTTACTTTTAAACTGATAAATGAGAATAACTTTCATTATTAAAAGAGGCTCTAATGAACGGAATATTATACGGAAATAAAATTAAAGCAGCTGGACTTATCCTAGGCGTAATGATTGCGCTCATCATTATGGTGCTGAGTGTGGTACTCGGTTACACCAATACTTCACTTAAACAAGCCATTGAAGCGTATACAGCCTTTAACGGTTCGAACGAACATTTGATCATTCAACTTTCTCGGGTTCCGCGTTCACTTGTAGGTATGGCTGTCGGAATCTCATTAGGGATTGCCGGGGTCCTCATGCAAGCGCTCACTCGAAATCCAATTGCATCTCCAGATATCTTTGGTGTGAATGCCGGAGCCGGATTCTTTATTGTTTTTGGTGTTACTTTCCTTGGGATCTCATCTATACAGCAATTTATGTGGATCGGTTTTTTAGGAGCTGCAGTTGCTGCAGGATTGGCTTATGCATTAGGTTCCGCAGGACAAGGTGGACTAACACCCGTCAAACTAACACTTGCAGGAGCTGTTATGGCCGCACTTTTTGCATCCCTCACGCAAGGTATGCTCGTCACCAATGAAAAAGCACTAGATGAGGTTTTATTCTGGCTCGCTGGTTCAGTTGAAGGAAGAAAACTTTCTATGCTAGCAGCTGTCTTACCTGCACTTATTATCGCTTGGCTCATATCCATCTTATTATCAAGGCAGTTAAACGCCTTTGCGCTTGGTGAAGATGTTGCCATCAGTTTAGGTCAAAAAACAGTAGTGTTTAAACTAGCGGCGGCTCTCATGGTTATCATATTAGCAGGAGGATCAGTTGCGATAGCTGGACCTATCAGTTTCATAGGGATCGTCGTTCCTCACTTTGCTAGATATTTAGTAGGAAATGATCACCGCTGGATCGTGCCATACTCTGCCATCATCGGAGGTATAATGCTCGTCGTTGCAGATATAGGAGCACGTTATATTATCATGCCTGAAGAAGCACCTGTAGGGGTTGTAACAGCTCTGATTGGTACACCATTCTTCATATATATTGTTCGAAAAGGAATATTTCAAAAATGAGAAAGTACTGGGTTTTACAGCGTAAATCATTTTCTTTTTTAGTTGATAAAAAAACGACTGTTAGCATATTTGCTCTCATTCTTGCGGCAGTAGTTGCCATGTTAATTAGTATCGGTGTCGGTGATATGTATATCCCACCGTGGGATGTATTTCAAGCATTATTAGGAACAGGAATTGATATTAACCAGCTCATCATACTTGAGTTTAGACTTCCAAGGGTACTAGTCGCTTTTATAGCAGGAGCTTCGCTTGCACTCTCTGGTGCCATCTTGCAAGGTATTATCCGCAACCCGCTAGCCTCTCCAGATATGATCGGAATAACTGGTGGAGCCGGTTTTGCAGCTGTCGCTTTTCTAACGATGTTCAGTGATGATTCTAACAACCTATTATTAAGCATCAATTATTTACCATTGTTCGCTTTCGGTGGCGCGACGATTGTTGCTTTCTTGATTTATGTATTAGCTTGGAAAGACGGCGTAACACCAATACGTCTCATATTGATCGGCATCGGACTCATGGCTTTATTACAAGCTTTAACTACGCTCATGATGCTCATCGGCCCGATTTACAGAGCGAGTCAAGCCACAATATGGCTTACCGGAACGGTGTACGGTACATCCTGGAACGAAGTAAAAGCATTGCTGCCTTGGTTTATAGGAATGTTACCTATCTTAGTCCTTCTCATACGCCGATTGAACGTCCAAGGATTTGGTGATGATCTTACAAAAGGAGCAGGTATCTCCGTCCACCGTGAACGATTTTTACTTTTGATGGTCTGCACGGCTTTAGCCGGTTCAGCAGTCGCATTTGCAGGAGCGATGGGGTTTGTTGGACTTATCGGACCACATATCGCTAGAAGAATTTCAGGCTCGTCGTTCGGCGGCTTGCTCCCAGCTTCGGCTTTGATCGGTGGTATCATGGTCGTTTTGGCAGACCTTGCCGGACGTACCTTGTTCTCACCTTTAGAAGTACCTGCCGGTGTCTTTACAGCGGCGATCGGTGCTCCCTACTTTATCTATCTATTATTTAAAAACCAATAACAGGAGTGGATGACAGATGGCTGTACTAACAACCTCTAACCTAACTTTAGCTTATGGAAAAGAACCGATTATCGACGAGTTGAACCTGCAGATTCCAAAAGGTAAAATCACCGTCTTGATCGGAAGCAATGGTTGTGGAAAATCCACCCTGTTACGCTCTATGGCAAGACTATTAACTCCTAAAGGTGGCCATGTTTTGCTAAATGGTAAAGATGTAGCGAAACGGTCTACAAAACAAGTAGCAAAAGAACTGGCGATCCTGCCGCAAGGACCAATTGCTCCAGAAGGGTTAACTGTTCTACAACTAGTGAAGCAAGGACGCTTTCCATATCAATCTTGGCTGCAACAATGGTCACAAGAAGACGAACAAGCCGTAATGAACGCGCTTCGTGCGACAAATCTTATTCCTTATATGGAAACACCTGTTGATTCACTTTCAGGTGGTCAGCGTCAGCGTGCTTGGATCGCTATGACACTGGCTCAAGGAACAGAGACGATTCTATTGGATGAACCTACTACCTACTTAGACATGACACATCAAATTGAGATTCTCGATCTGCTATTTGAGTTAAATGAAAAAGAAAAGCGAACAATAGTTATGGTGCTTCATGATTTGAATCTTGCATGCCGTTATGCTCATCATATTGTTGCGATTCAAGATAAAACCGTCTACGCAGAGGGTGCCCCTGAAGATATTATGAATGAACAATTAGTAGAAGATGTATTCCAGATGTCGAGTACCGTGATTCCTGATCCAGTTTTCGGCACACCAATGTGTATTCCATATGGAAAGGGGCGAGTCGTTCGACATGTCAATACTCCTCAGTACGCCTAAGTCAAACGGTTGGACAGCAGAAGAAAAAAATCATATCAGTTCAAACTATCGCTTCTCCTTTCAAGCACCATATGAGAATGAAGTTGTCGTTTCTGCCGAACAGCTGTTGAACGATGAGCACCTGCTTCAGTTTTTGGATCAAACAGGACCGCGTATCGGTTCGAATAAACGCCCTGTGACTGCATCTCTATTCTTTAAGCGCTATGCGTATTGCAGTTTAACTTCCTGTTTATATGGAATGACCATTCTTAATAAGTCATTCGATATGAACATAAAAAATGTATATCTTATCGATCACAACTCAGACAGCATGTGGCTTCCATCATTCACACTGAAAGATGCATCTGCTCGCGTCGCTGACGAAAACAGGGCAGATTGGCGCTCTTCTGTCATTGAATCACTTTTTAAAGAAAATATGTCTGTCATGTTGAATCATATTGCAAGCACTGCACGTATCTCAAAAGCAACTCTTTGGGAGAACGCTTGGATCTACATACGCTGGGTATATGAAACGTGGTTAACAGAAGAGCATCCAGCAGAAGTTAAGCAAAGGATCCAAGAAGATTATGCGTTCTTTATGGAAGCACCTGCTTTTCATTTTGGGTTAACAAAAAACCCGTTCCAACGTTTTACAGTCCCCGTCGGCTGTGGACCTACTAAGACTCGTAAGACTTGCTGCCTATATTACAAAACAGATAACGGGACTTGTTGTTCTACATGTCCAAAGCGATAAATCGAGGCTATCTGACCTCGGTTTTTTGTTTTTTCTTGATTGATTTCGGGTAATTTAGTATAGATAGATTGATTGGAGGCGATTGTATTGATGTGGTTATGGATTTTCTTAGCTGTATGCGCAGCTGCAGCTCTATTTATTTTAATTCCAGGAATTAAGGCTATGAAGGAATCAATGGGTACTGTTCAACAAATGAAGAGCACTGGTGACAGCATTACCGCTCGGATGAATGATGTAAAAACACAGCAGCAACTTCTTCAAGAAAAGAAAGATTACTTAAGATATGACATTTACCAAAAGAAAAATAGTTTTTCAGCTGTTAAAGAAGGATTCACAGATTTAAAAGATACCTTTAAGAAAATAAAAAGCTAAAGGAGTAGGATAACCATGCGGATTACAACTTTTGTAATGGCGGCGATCGAACAGCCTGATGATGAAACATTGAGTGAATTGCACGAGGAAGAATTGCCATCTTATGAAATCTCAAAAAAAGGGTTGTACACCGCATATTCCTTGGAGTCTGGCGAACGGTTAATTAAGGACGAAAAAGATACGTGGTATGTGTGTGCTTCTTTTGAAAGAAAAACGCTTCATGAGATCAAATATGGTAGGCAGCTTTTTGCGCCACCTTATGCGGAAATTCCTATGGAACAACTACCTTTTGTAGAGTTGCTGCAGCGAAATAATTGGACTCCGTTACATGTTCATTATGATAAAGCATTGTGTCATGTCATAGCTGAAGTAGAGGACATGGATTCCGTTTCATTAGAATTTCAATCCAGACTGGCACATGCTGATGGTGATGACGATCCGCAAGTGGCACACTCTCTTCATTACATTGAATCTAAGCTGAACGGTAAGCGCACACGCTTCATATCAGGCTGGGAGTCTCACTCTTTTGCAACTATAACGGAAAGTAACGAATTTGCTCAAAATATTCTTCTTCCTACGTCTTCTTGGCTCTATCTTTTGTATTTTGAACATTTTCTACATCACAAAGGATCGGTTCCATCAGATCAGATGATGCCAAGATTGTTAGGTAATCTATGGGCGTCTACAGGAAATGTAGTTCCTCATAATGTGGAGCTTGTACAGATTAAAAAGTTATAATTAAAGCCTCTAGCATTAGTTAGAGGCCTATTATTTATTTTACAACAAGTTTTGATACCATATCTGCATGACCGTTTCCACAAGGAACGCTGCATCGAAGAGTATATTCACCAGGCTTTAAATTTACAACATCAGAAGAACCACCTGTTACGTTCACGTCTTCTCCCTCAATCATAACCGCGTGGTTGCCATCAACGTTTTCAAGTTTAAGAGCTACGTCTTTATTTGCTGGAATTTCATACTCTTTTTTATCAAATTTAAAATTACTAGCTTCAATTGTGATCGTTTCTTCCGCATTCTTTGTACTTTTTTCCTTGTCTTTTCCTCCACCGCAAGCTGCCAGTATTCCAATTGCAAGAATTGCGATCGCTGCAAGCCATAAAGATTTTTTAAGCATGGAAAATCCCTCCTAGAGTCTTTCTTCCTTCATTATAACCCCATTTTACAACAACTAGTATGGAGAAACTGTGACAGATAACATATGCGAAAAAAATAGTCCGATAATTGCCGGACTATTTTTCTAACTTTTTATATTCTTCATGGATTTGTTTTGACGTTTGATCGATCTCTTCTCCCCAATGGTCGTTCACCTTTGTCACGATAACCTTTCCTTTCTTAACGATCAGTGCGTACCCACGCTTAGCTACACTGTCCCCTTTCATATCTAGATGATCAATAAGCTTAAATTCCGGATCTGATAAGAATGGAAATCCAGGTTTCATCTCTTGATGAAGGACAGACAAATGCTCAACCGTATCAGAGCTTACCGCATAAATATTTACATCCATATCTTTAAATTCACCAATATTTTCATTCAGCTGAACTAGCTGCTTTTGGCAGAGTCCTCAGCCAGCTGTTGTAAATAAAAAAATGAGTGATGGTTTGTCAGAAGGAAAAACAACCACTGGTTCACCGTTTTGGTTTACTAGCTTTGCTTCTTTTATTTTTGAATCATTTCCACATCCAGCAACCACAAGCATAAGAACGATAGCTACGCATATATTGAAATTTTTATGTATCTTTTTCATGCCAATCCCCTTTCGGAAAAACTCTAAAACAGTTAAGTATGGTAATCTATAACCTCTACGATCTATCTTTTATTATAATGGTAAATGGTAAAGCATATACAATAAAACTTAAAATGAAGGATGTTTACATGTTAAAAACTAAATGGCTAGTGTCTATATTTAGTGCCGTACTCTTTATATCTGGGTGTAGCTATCTAAACTCTGAAGATGGAAAAAGAATACCTGTAAAAGTTGCAAAGGTTGTTGATGGAGATACGATTAAAGTACGAGTTGATGGGAAACTTGAGACTGTTCGCTTCCTCCTCGTCGATACACCAGAAAGCGTTCACCCTTCCAAACCTGTTCAGCCATTTAGCAAAGAAGCTAGTACATACACACAAGGTATACTTAAAGATGCTAATGTTGAGTTAGAACTTGGGATAGGAGAAAGAGATAAATACGGTCGCCTTCTCGCTTATGTGTTTGCAGATGGGCAAAGCGTACAGGAAAATCTGTTAAAGCACGGATTAGCACGTGTCGCTTATGTATTTGAACCAAATACAAAATATGTCGATCAATACGACCGTATTCAAAAACAAGCCCAAAAAGAAGGTGTAGGTATTTGGAGCGTAGAGAACTATGTTCAAGAAGAAGGTTATATATTTGATGAAGAAGCACAACCTGAGATAGCGACAAACCAAGAATGCACGATAAAAGGAAATATTAACTCTTCTGGAGATAAGATTTATCACCTGGAAAGTGGACGATATTATAAAATTACAAAACCAGAAAAATGGTTTTGCACAGAAAGAGAAGCCGTTGATTCAGGTTTCAGAAAATCTAAACAATAACAATAATAAAACCGCAAGTGACTATCATTGAAGTCACTTGCGGTTTTATTTGTTAACAACAGTCGTCCTGTCCGAGCATTACAAGACCTGATCCATGTTTAGAATCTTCAAAGTCTAGTTTTAATGTGGAAGTCTGTTCTTTGATTCTTGGATCAAAAGCCACTCGAATTCCGTTGATTTCTTCAATAATGTCTGAGTTTTCAGGCTCATCCAGAGCCAGGCCAAGCTTAGGACCGCCTCAGCCCATACCTGAAAAGTAAACTCTTATTCCATTGGCGTTGTTCATTTCAAGCACTTCTTCTATATATTTCTTTGCGCTTAATGTTATATCCATAACCATCACCTCTTACAAGAAGTATAACGCAGATGTGTGGTCATCGTCTAAGAAAGGGCATAATTAATTCAGTATATAGTTAGAAATGTATATCAAAGTTGTCCACTGGAGAAGGACAAAGTTTGTGAAAATGTAATTGTCTAGGGTCTGTCCCCCCCTCGCAGTTGTTTCAGCACTTGCTCGATATCTTTGGCTGTGAATCCGCAGATTTCCATCGCTTCAGACACTTTCGCAGCGATGTTTTCTTTCCCTTGGTGTTCTTTAATGCGCAGAAGCAACTCATTCACTTTTGCAGCATTATACGTTTCATGATAACTCTTAATAAATGTATCCATCTCCATTTCACTCCTTTCGTTTTATTTGCGGTAGCCATATATATGTTCTGTACATCCCTCGTTAGAATTTGTCTATGCAATTAATTGTCTGAAGAATAATAAAAAAGCCTGATACATAATACCAGGCTTTCACAGATAGATTCGAATGAATAATAATGACTATTTCTTCTTCACTTTATAAAGAATGAACAAAAAGATGACAACTACTGCTATTATCATAATACCGCGTGTATAAGGAGCTGCGATTGTTTTAATATCTTCCCAGTTGGAGCCAAGACGGCTACCCAATTCAATAAAGAAAATCGACCATGGAATAACAGCTAAGGTTGTAAACAATGTAAACTTAGCGAATGACATTTTTGCGATCCCTGCTGGAATGCTGATCGCATGTCTTACAACCGGAATAAATCGCGCAAAAAAGATGACACCTGTTCCGTATTTATTGAACCATCTCTCCGATAAATCGATCTGCTTTTTAGAGATTAGTACATACTTTCCATATTTCTCAAGAAACGGACGACCACCGTAATAGCCCATCCAATACAAGAAAAGCTGTGCTAGTGTTCCTCCGATCGTACCGGCAATCACACTCAACGTGAAGTTCAAGTGTCCCTGTGACACCATATATCCTCCATAAGATAACACCAGCTCACTCGGAATCACTTCAACCATCAAACCAAGCGCGATTCCTAAGTGTCCTAAACTCATAATCCATTCTAATAGAGAAATCACTAAATCTTTCATTATGTCTCCTTTTATGTTTTCATTGGCTGTTTACGTATTCAATGCTGCTTATGAAAGTAGTTGATTTCCGTTACAGATGCTCGCTTTCCGCGGGGCAGGCGGTGAGCCACATTCGTACGTTTCCGTATAAGTGTCTCACCTGCCCGCCTGTCCCGCAGGAGTCTCACATCTTCCACTACAATCAAAAGTCAAAGAAGGAAATAATACTTAATGCAACAACCTTTTAGGAAACAGCCTTTTGAAAATCTTTCATTTTATTCCGATAACAAAGCCAGTCCAAGCTGCTACTAATCCTAATATATATGTAAGAAACAAATACGTTAGACCTCTTTTAGCATGACTCTTTAATAGAGTAACAGCTTCGAATTGCAAGGTGGAGAACGTGGTAAGAGCTCCCAAGAACCCGGTCGCATAAAGTGAACTTAATAAATCGTCTCCCTCTTCTGCTACATACCACCCTAAAAGAAACGATCCCACGATGTTAACAGCTAACGTACCCCATGGAAAATCCCTGTTCAGGCTTTGACTAACTAAGAAACGTATAACTGCACCCAATGCTCCACCTGCAGCTACTGCTATCGTTTGTCCTATCATTGTTCTGCACCTGCTTTACTGCGTGTAATGGAACCCAATTTCATTCCAAGGTATATCGCGAAAACACCAGTAATTGCACTGGCTGCAAAATACAAGAATGCCGTCCTATAAAGCTGTTCCTCAATCAATAAAACAATTTCTGTACTAAATGTCGAAAATGTTGTAAAAGAACCGATTACACCTGTTTGCAGGGCGAGTATGAGATAGTTGTTCTGAGTTTTTTTCACACCATATATAACAAACCAGCCTAAAAGAAAACTGCCGATTACGTTTACAAAAAAAGTAGGAAAGGGAAAAGATGCTTCTGGATTGTAAAGAAAGAGACCGCACCAAAAACGCAGCAATGCCCCTACGATTCCACCCAATGCCACTGCAAGTATCTTCATTTAGGAATAATCCTCCTGTATGTACAAAAAGATTAAGACATTCAGCCTTAATCTTTCGTAACTTCTTTATTCCAGATTAAATTTGCACAATACTTGATGATGTCTCGTCTTCTAATAATTCCAATAAAATGGCCGTCATCATCTGTAACAGGTATAAAATTTTGGTCGGTAGACAAAGTAATAAGATCTTCCATGTTAGAGTTGATAGAAACAGAAATATTGTTTATACGCTGAGGTACATTCACTAACTTTGTCTTTAATACCTCATCATACCCTTTGTCAAAGGCTTCTCTAAGTTTCCATAGAAGATCGCCTTCTGTTAACGTTCCTATGTAACGGCCTTCTTCTGAGACAAGAGGCACAGAGGTGTACTTGTGGTAGGATAACTTTTCAAGTGCCTGTCTCATCGTTGCTTCTGGGTTCAAATACTTCACTTCATCTTTAGGCAACAAATAAAAAGCAATATTCATGTTAGTACGCGCTCTCCTTTTTAAGCCTGATTCACGCTTATTTAAACGCTTAGATAAAAAACACCTTCTTTATTATACCAAAAAGGACTTCTATCTGCTTTATAAATCACTACCCTTTAGAGATTCGTTTTAGACGATATATTTTATATCTACTGAAAAAACTTTAAATGTAACAAATAACATTTTACAAATCGTAATCATTACGTTTATAATAAGTAAGGATTGTTTGAAAGGAGAGAAAGATAAATGCGAATAATAAGCTTACTAAGCATAACTATATTGCTGATTCTATCAGCAGCATGCGGTAATAATAGCACATCTGATAAAAAAGAAGGTACATTACAGATCTACACGACCATGTATCCTTTAGAATATTTCACTGAAAGAATTGGAGGCAAACATGTAGACGTATCTTCTATTATACCTCCTGGTGCTGATGCACACACGTATGAACCTTCTACCAAAAAGATGGTTGAAATGACTGAAGGTGATGCTTTCGTTTACAACAAACTTGAGTCTGATGAATTCTCATCTTCTGTTGCCGATACATTAAAAGAAGAAAACATGCCGATTATCGACGGTGCTAAAGGAATATCCTACCATGAATCTGCAGAGCATGAAGGTGAAGATCATGCTGCTGAAGAAGAACATGCTCATGAAGATGAACACGCTCATGAGGAAGAAGAACATCATGATCACGGTTCGCTAGATCCTCATATTTGGCTTGATCCTGTTCTCGCACAGCAGATTGCAGATAACATTTATAACGGACTTGTAAAATTAAACCCTGATGCGAAAGATGACTTTAAAAAGAACCATGAAGCACTCATAGCCGATTTAAAAGAATTAGATTCTTCGTTTAAAACAAAAGTTGAAAACGCACCAAAGAATTCGTTCATCGTTTCTCATGCCGCATATGGCTATTGGGCAGAACGTTACGGACTAGAACAGATTGCGATCAGCGGTCTCTCACCATCACATGAGCCAAGTCAGCATCAGATCGAGAAGATTATTGAAAACGCAAAAAAAGAAAAGACTAGCTATATTTTATTTGAAGAGAACGTGAATAATAAAGTAGCTGCGATGATCAAAAAAGAAGTCGGTGCAGAAACTTTAACTCTTCATAACTTAGAGACATTAACGAAAGACGACATTAAAAAAGACCGAGATTACCTATCTATCATGAACCAGAACATTGATACACTTTCAAAAGCATTACAATAAAGCAAAAACGCCTAGGAAAAAATTTCCCAGGCGTTTTTTTAAATCGCGTCATGCATCTTAAACTGAGAGACGACTAAGTAATAATAAATGCCTTCTGCACGCATAAGCTCTGCATGACTTCCTTGCTCCATAATCTCACCGTGATCGAGAACAACGATATTATCTGCTTCTCTGATCGTAGAAAGGCGATGTGCAATGATGATGGCTGTCCTTCCATTTAACAGCGTCTTTAGGGCTTGTTGAATCTTTTGTTCAGATTCTGTATCGATACTTGCGGTCGCTTCATCAAGAATCAGAATATCTGGATCTGCAAGCAGTGCTCTTGCGAAAGAAAGAAGCTGTCTTTCACCGACCGATAAAACATTTCCTCTTTCCTCTACTTCTGTTTCATAGCTATTAGACAGTCTCTCAATGAACGCATGTGCTCCGACTGCTTTTGCTGCATTCTTAACATCTTCGTCAGAAGCATCAGGTCTTCCAAAGCGAATATTCTCTTTGATCGTTCCTGAAAAGATAAAAGTATCTTGAAGAACGACACTGACTTTTTCACGAAGACTAGCAAGATTGACGTCTTTTAAATCTTTTCCATCAATCTGTACCGTACCCCCTGTCGGATCATAAAAACGGCTGACTAAGTTCGCGATCGTCGTCTTTCCTGACCCTGTATGGCCGACCAGTGCGACTGTCTGACCACCTTGAATGGTTAGATCGATGCCATTTAACGCTTTTCGATCAGCATTATAGGAGAACTCAACGTCCTTGAACTGAATTTCGCCTTTAATTTTTGTAAACGAATAAGCATTTTCTTTTTCATGAACATTCGGTTTTTCATCTAAAAATTCAAAGATCCTCTCAGATGATGCCATCCCTACTAGAAGCTGATTGTAAACTTGCCCCAGTCGAGAGATCGGCTCCCAAAACATACCAAGATAAAAAGCAAACGTAACAAACACCCCTATTTCAAGTGCTTCACCTTGTATCAAGTAAGAACCAAACCACAATAGAATCACTGTTCCAATCGCATTGGACATTTCAACAAACGGCCTGAACAATGCGTTCTGTTGAGTCGCGGTTTTCCAGCTATCATACGTTTCATTGTTTACACCATTAAAGAAGTCCATGTTTTCTTTTTCCTGCGTGTACGATTTAGTCACTCGTATCCCTTGAATGCTTTCATTCAGATGCGAGTTAAGCTTTGCTTGTTTAATACGTACCACTTGCCAAGAGCGTCTGATCTTTTTTCGAAGACTTGTAGAGATGAAGAACATCAGCGGCAAGATCACCATGATTGCTAGTGTTAGCTCTGGGCTGTAGATGAACATGATGACGATGATACCAAACAGGAGGATGATATCCATTAATACGTTGATAACACCGTTCGTGAACAAATCTTGTAACGAGTTTACGTCGTTAATGATGCGAACAAGAATGGAGCCCGCAGAACGCTGATCGAAAAAGCGATGTGACAGACGCTGTATATGCTTGAATAGATGCTGACGTATGTCGTAGATCACATATTGTCCGAGATAATTCATCCATTTGATCCGTAATGTGTTAGCTCCCCAAGATAAGAGATAGAGGCCCGCAATCGCAACGATTAATGTTACGAGCAGGTTCGTATCTTTGTTCTTAATCGCATGATCAAACGTCAGAACACCTATAAAAATCGGAACTACAAGTCTTACTGCTGTCGATACCATCATGGCGATAATCGCTTTTGGCAACAAGTTCTTGCTATAAGGTTTCATGTATTGAAACAATCGAATAATCTGACCCCAGTTGAACGGCTTATCGATTACTTGCTCTGACGAATATTTAAACCGTGGTGTCTTCTTCGTCTGTGAACTCTTCTGCATCTTCCCTACACCCCCTGTCCGTTCATTTGAAACACTTTATCTTTGTCTTGATACTGAATATCATAAATTTTACGGTACGCTCCTGATTCTTTATCTATAAGTTCTTCATGTGTACCACGTTCGATCACTTTCCCATTTGAGAGAACAAGTATCTCATCAGCATGTTTTAAAGAAGAGATACGGTGAGCAATAATAAATGTCGTTCGGTCACTCATCACTTCTTTTAAAGCCTTTTGTATCCTGAATTCTGTCTCCATATCTACAGCGCTCGTCGCATCATCAAGGATTAGGATTGTTGGATCGATAAGAATCGCTCTAGCAATTGAGATTCTCTGTTTTTGTCCTCCAGATAGCCCAAGTCCTCTTTCTCCTAATATCGTGTCGTAACCATCAGGAAGTTCCATGATAAAGTCATGAGCTTGAGCGCGTTTCGCTGCATCAATAATGTCATCCATTTCTGCATACGGATTTCCATATGAGATATTATCTTTTATCGTTGACGAAAACAAGAACGATTCCTGTAGAACAGTACCGATATTTTTCCGAATGGTTCGTAATGAGTAGTCTTCAATTGGTTTGCCATCTATTGCGATCGTTCCTGATTCTGGGTTGTAAAACCTCGATAGAAGTTGAGTAATGGATGTTTTTCCAGAACCCGTTGCACCGATCAATCCAATCGTCTGACCAGGTTTTGCTGTAAAGGAAATATCCTTGAGTGCTTCCTTTTTCTCGTTCTTATAACGATGTGTAACATTTTCAAACTTCACTTCTCCATGAAAGCGCACCGTTTCAAGTTCACGATCTTTTCCTTCCATCTCAAGTGGTTCGTCTAACACTTCCAACAGTCGTTCTCCTGATGCTTTAGATTGTGAGAACGTGTTCATGATAAACCCTAAGTTCATGATGGGTCCCATGATGTACCAGACAAGACTAAAGAACGCCACGAGCTCACCCGCTGACAGGTTCCCCTGAATAACAAGATAACCACCATATGCAAGCAGTAAAACGACCGAAAGATTTCCGATCAATTCCATAACAGGGAAGTACTTAGCCCAAATATGAGACGTGTTTAAGTACTGAGACTTATAATCTTCATTAGACGTATCAAACTTATTAATCTCAAAATCTTCACGTGATAGCGATTTAACCGTATTAATTCCACTAATATTCTCTTGAACCTTCGTATTGAGATTCGCCATAGATTTACGAATTCCACGAAAAGCAGGATGAACTTCTTTATCAAACTTGTAAACGACAATTGCGAGGAAAGGCATCATACACAATGTGATGAGTGCTAACGGAACCGAGTAGAAGAACATGACGGAGAGACTGAAACCTATGATTAGTACAAAATTGATAAGCTGTGAAAATCCGAAAGAAAGAAAAAAACGAAAACCTTCAACATCTGCGGTTAATCTCGACATTAAATCTCCAGTCTTTGCATTGTCATAATAATCAAATGGCAGAAACTGCAGCTTTTCATATAGAGATTCACGAAGTTCATAAACAGACCGAATACCGAAAAGATCTCCATAAAACTGATGAGTGTATGTAGCTGCACCTTTTATTATCATCAGCAAAATAAAACCTATCGCAACATATGGTACTGTTGAATATTCTCCCTTTATAATGATTTCATCAATGGTATATTGTAAGACCATTGGATAAACGACTGTGATTCCAGACACTAGTATCAAAGTCAAGATCGACCAGTAAAAGTACTTTTTATACGGCCAATAAAAATCTTTTAATCTTTTAAATGTATCCAACCCCATCACCTTCCCCCTTCTAAAAATGAAAAGACAATATACATCATATAACAGAATAGTTAGAAAAAACTATCTATTTGCTCATAATCTTTACTAAAAACAAAATAAATAGTTCACTTTATTACCTTTCCTATAGTACGAAAAAAAGCCCCGATATATTCGAGGCTTTCCTTTAGCGCTTTCTTCTGAATGCGAAGAATGACACGATAGCAATCACAATCACTAAACCAATGGTTAATGGAGCAAAATAAGTTGGATTATTTGGCTTTTCTTTCTCTTCTTGATCAGTTAATGCCTTTTCATTGTTATCTTGTTTTTCTTGTTCATCATTATTTAATGTACCCTCTTCTGTTGCTTCTTCTTGTTTAGGGCGATCTACTGAGAAAGAGTAGTTCCCTTCGATCACATGACTATCAGCACCAATGATTTTATATGCAACTGTATAATTTCCATTTTCAAGCGGATTGGTAATCGCTCCAGTCATTTGATCATCTTCTACACTAATCTGAAGAGGAATCTGTTTGTCCCCATTTTTTAACGTCATCGTACTTAACGACTCAATCTTTGTAGAAAACGTTAACACCACTGCTTCAAGATCTGTTGTAACCTTCTCGCCTTCAGCAGGGGTAGAACTTTCGAGTTTTGAATGAGCAGACGCCGATAAAGGCAGTTGGAATACAATCGTAACCAATAGTACTAAGGGTAAAAGTAATTTATTCATATGCTGACTCCCTGTCACGTATTTTCTTTCTACTTTCATTAAAACAAAGAATATATGTTCTTCACAAGTATCCAGTCTTTACAAATCGTTGACACTTTCATGGTCAAACATACATTTACAGCCTATTTTGATGGAATCTGGGCTCATGCCCACTTCAATTATGAAAACAGGCATAGGATATATGGAATTAACAATTGCAAGAATTAAAGGAGGAAAAATCGATGGGTTATTCTTATGGCAATTCTTTCGCATTGGTAGTAGTGTTATTTATTCTATTGATTATTGTTGGGGCAGCTTGCTTCTGCTAATAATGAATAGTGTGAAGGGAGAAAGCCGGCCATTTGCCGGCTTTTTTCTTTTTGTATATAGGTTTTTTAACAGGGCTTTTTTCGTATACAAAGTAGTTTCCTGAACGTAGTTGATTTCCGCTCCAAGTGCTTCGCTTTCCTCGGGGCAGGCGGTAATCCACATTAGTACGTTTCACGTATAAGTGTCTCACCTGCAGGAGTCTCGCACCTTACGCTCCAATCAACAGTCAAAGAAGTAAATACAAAAAGATTTAAAAGCAACAATCCTTTAGAAAAGAGCCTTTTTAAAAAATTCGAAACCACTAAAAAAGAAAAACTCAGCATCATTCTGCTGAGTCCTCTTCACTGTCTTTTTCTACATTTCCATTAACGGTTTCTGCATTTTCACCATATTTATCTTTTAAATTCCAATATGCTTCAAGTGCTCGTTGGCCGATGTATTTGTTGATTTTTTGAAAGTTACCTTGAGGAGTTCCTTCTGGTACAACAACTGCAAACGCAATTTCTGGATTTTCAAATGGAGCATATCCGACTAATGTTAGGTTATGTTTCTCTACAATTTGGCCTGTTCTAGGATGTTTTAAAATACGTTGAGCTGTTCCCGTTTTACCAGCAGGATTATGGTATTTTTCCTCATCATCAAAGTAACTTTTTGCAGTACCACCTTGAGTGTGCATAACTTGCCAGAATCCTTGTTGAACTCTTTCTATATTCTCTTCTGACATTTCAAGTCTATTCAAAATCTCAGGCTCAAACCTCTTTAAAAGTTTGCCGCCATTTTCTGAAGAATCACCTGGTTCTCTAATTTCCCTTACTAATTGAGGTTTTACTCGATATCCGCCGTTGGCAATCGTTGATACATATTGAACTAGTTGAAGGGTTGTATATGTATCAAACTGACCAATACCTAAGTCATACAATGTCCCTGATTGCCCTTCTATTGGAGTACCTCTATACCCAGTTGCTTCATCTGGAAAATCTATACCTGTTTCAACACCTAAGCCAAATTGGCTAAACATATAACGTGCTTCATCATATGTTTCTGTCCAATGTTCGGGTCCAATTAACCGATCCATAATATTAAACATATAAACGTTAGAAGACATCCTTAAAGCATCTAAATCATTAATATAACCCATGTTTCTCCAAGATGATTTTGGTTTACCACCAGCTATCTGGAAGGGTGTATCATGTAAGACTGTTCCTCTAGAGATGACTTTCTCATGTAATCCTGCTAATACTGTTGCACCTTTGACTGTTGAACCCATCTCATATGAATTAAATAATGCTCCATATTCTTGATTAGTAAATTTTCCATCTTCATATTTTTTACCCGCTATCCCTTTGATTTCTCCTGTTTTTGGATTCATCATTACGATATAAGCTGAATTTAATAAGTCATTTCCTGGCAAAGGTTTTGCCTTTAAAATTTCTTCTTCTAAAATTCGCTCTAACTGGAATTGCAATTCCATATCTAGAGTAAGTACAATATCTTTTCCTCTTTGTCCAGCTATTGTTTTAGGCTCACCAATGGTTTTTCCAGTTTTAGGATTTGTTAAATATACAGATTTTTCTTTAGTGCCCCTAAGAACCTGTTCATATTGAATTTCAAGTCCACTAATTCCCACCTGGTCACTTCTGTCATACCCCCTAGTCATAAAATAATCCATTCGTGACTTTGGAATTTGTTTAACAGCTCCGAAAATTGCTGATCTCCCATAAGGATAGATTCTCTCTGAATCAGCCATGATATCTACCCCTGGAAGGTCACCAAGATTCTCTGAGATCACGGAAACTTCCTCGTTGTTCAAGTTGGTTTTGATTCGCTGTGCTGAATAGGCATAACCTGTATCCATCGCACGTTTGTAAGCGAGAATCTTAATATCTTTATCAGTTAGACTATTGATTTCTTCTTCTGTAATCTTATTGACGAGTGCGATGTATTGATCTTTGTCACTTAATTTCTTTTCCTTCTTGCTAAGACGCTCATCAATCATTTTTGTTACATCTTGTTTCGCGATGAAATAGTCTTTTTTATCGCGTTCTGTGATCTTTTTGATCTGATCTTCTGTAACCCCAAGGCGATCAGCTAGCCATTCTGCAATCCGCATCGTGTCTTTTGCTTTAGTATCTACTGTTTTCGTATATGTTAAAGAAAAGAAAGGTTCATTCCCTACGACCTCACGGAAGTTGCTGTCTAACAGCTTTCCTCGTGGCGCTTCTTTCCTTGCGATAACTTCTTCAACTGCTTCAGACTCTAGTCGTTTTTCCTCTCCATTAACGATCTGGAGAACACCTAACCTTAAAATCAGGACTGAGAAAAGAAAAAAGACGACCAAAAACAAGACATTTAAACGAAAGGGTACTTGCGACTTTTTCTTCTTTCTTTCCGGATCCGCTTTCGTTACCATCATTCCGCTCCTTTTGGAAATATTCCCGTTAATTTTACAATTATATTACAAAAACATCTATCTCTAGATTACTAAAAATTGCATTAAATTACTATAGAAAATTTGCCGTTTAAAAGCATATGTTAAAAATAAACTAAATTAATAATAGTTATATTTTACTATTTTATCAAAAAATGTACATTAATGTATAAAAATGTGTTAAGTTGTTTTCTGTAATATAAGAAAAGGAGAAGGATATGACATGAAAAAACATTTTAAAAAGGTAATGATTTCATTTTTCAGTTTAGCCTTTATACTAACATTTACAAGCACATTTAAAGTAAATGCTGCTACTGGTTCTTGGCATAATACCACAATTAGTGGTTGTCAAGTAAGAGTTTGGACTGATTATTCCAGATATACTAGTAGTGCTACCTCAATTGATACATATGCTGAAACAAATGGTAAATGTGGAACAATTGATTATAAAGCTGCTATCTATGTAACAGGAGAAGGACGAGTTAGTTCGGTTCAATCTGGATATTTTGCAAACAGAACACCTATTAAATACTTTTATTTTTCAAATATGCCTAATATTAATAGAGGATTTAATATTGTAGAGTCACATTTTGAATTATATAAAAATGGATCTTTTATAGGTGCAGCCTCGTCTGATACTTTAATAGTTGATAGATAATTAAATGCCTCAGCTTAAGCTGAGGCATTTTTATTTGTTAATTAGCTAGCTATAGAATTTTTTTTAATTTAAATGGCATACCAAAATAGTAGCCTTGCGCAAGCTCAACTCCGCATTTAAGTACGATTTCTGCTTCTTCTTTTCTCTCGATTCCTTCAGCAAGTACGACAGCACCTATTTCTCTTGCAACTTCAACGATCTGCTGGATCATATCTTCTTTAGAAGAATTTTCATCACAGAAAGAAATGATTTTACGGTCAATCTTCACATAGTCTGGTTTCAGCTCTTTTAATACAGAAAGTGTTGAATGGCCCGCACCCAAGTCATCTAATGCTACTTTCATTCCTTGCTCTTGATAAGCTGTTAATATGCTTTTTAAATGATTGATGTCTGCGATCTCTTCTGTCTCCACCACTTCGAAGACTAGATCGTTTGGATCTACTCCTGCCTCAGCAGCTGCTTTAAATGTTGTAGCTAGACAATGCTTTGGATCATAGATGGATGATGGAAGGAAATTGATGAATCGCTTCAATCCTGGCGCAACAGCCCCAGAGCTGTTACGAATGGAAGTCATCCTCGCATTTCCATCCAATAACGCCTGTAGACCCGATCGTTCAGCAAACTGAAAAAGTTCATACGGTTTAAATTCATTTTCCTCTGACAATGGACGAAGTAAGAATTCATATCCATAAATTTCTTCGCTCTGTAAAGAAACAATGGGCTGAGAATGTGTTGTGAAGAGCTGCTGTTGAATAATTTCATACAGATCGATATGCTTCATTCTTTCATAGAAATGCTGAAATGAAATCCAAGGTGTGAAAACACTCATTTCTTCCAATGTCGAAGTAACTGAACAATAATAGGATCCCACAGCAATGTCGTTAAATGTTTCAAGTGACTTCTCCATGAAATCTTGCAGTTCTATAAGATTTCTATATTTTGCTGATGCAACATTTCCAGAATGAATACCTTCTAAACCATGCTCTTTAAGTAAATTCATCAAACTTTCCACAAGAACGGGATGATCGGTACGGATATGAATAAAGCCATTTTCCGGAAAATCTCCTGTTGGACGACATTGTGAACATGACATATAAATAACCTCCAAAAAAGAATTGCAAACTTTTGTAAAATTTGCTATTTTATAATTCTGCGCTAAAAAATGAAAACTTCATAAAGGGGGACTTATGGTTTATTGGATTCTTTTACAAAAAAGCTTTATGCGTAACATGCAATACAAAGTGGCGCATCTGATTAATAATGCGGCGAGTGCAATCTTCGGGTTTGTTTTCATTGCAATATGGGTCGGTGTGCTGCAAGGAAAAGAGAATGAAAGTCCCTACAGTGTCCTAGATATGACCTACTACATTGCGGCTGTACAGTGCATCCTCTGGCTATCCGGTTTCTTAACGGCAGGACTCAATATTCAAAACGGCGTAAGAAATGGTGCAATCTCTTTAGAACTCGCAAGACCAACAAACTTCTTTCTATATGTTACCTCTCAAGAAGCTGGACGACTATTGTATAACTTGTTCTTTCGCTCTCTTCCTATTGGGTTTGTTTTTTCCTTAACGGTAGGCTTTTATGTTCCTCAAATCATTACAACCTATTTTTTCTTATGTATATCGATTCTGTTTGCCATGATTATTTCTATTAACTTGCATTATCTAGTAGGATTAAGTGCTTGCTGGACGACTGAGATCAACTGGGCACATTTTATGAATTTCACATTATTGGTTGGACTTGGAGGACAGCTTGTCCCTATTGATCTACTTCCAGCTCCCCTATCTACTATCACACCCTATTTGCCTTTTGCAGGAGCCATCTATTACCCTGTCATGATATTTCTTGAGAAAGTTTCGAGTGAGGTTATTCTTATCCAGCTAGTTTGGGTCGTGGTATTAACAAGTTTTAATCTCTGGCTAACTGAGAAAGCGCGCCATAAGTTAGAAATTCAAGGAGGATAATTCATGAACCTTTATCTGAAACTATTATCAGGAAGTTTGCGTTCGCGTATGCAGTATAAGATGAACTTTCTTGTATCCTCCTTATCATACGGTTTGATCATGGCGGTGGATTTTGTGCTGCTCGCAGCAATCCTGCAGCGTTTTGACGATGTCAAAGGTTGGAACCTTTATGAAGTGGGCTTGCTCTATGGAATCTCTTCTGTCGCTATTACTCTGTACAGAGTATTTTGTGTAGAGGTACATAATTTTGAACGATATATGGTCGAAGGTGAATTCGATAGTCTTCTCATCCGACCTGTCTCTCCGTTATCACTGCTTTTAACTAAGAACATAGACCTATCCCGAATAGGAGGAACGATACAAGGTGTTTTGATCCTTGTTATTTCTATTATCGGTTTAAAACTTAATAACGTTGAATTATTTCTTTTGTTAATTTATTTACCTGTAACCATCTTTTCTGGATTAGTTATTTGTTTTTCACTTGGCCTGATCACGGCAACCATTGCCTTTTGGACACAAAGGATCAAAGATTTCCAAACCTTTACTCTGTATGCTCCTTTTAATGCAGCCAATTATCCGATGAACATCTATCCCGGTTGGTTAAAAATCATTTTTTTCACTGTTATACCAGTAGGATTCATGAACTACACACCTATTCTGTTTCTATTAAACAAAGGCGGTGACCTTTGGAATCTAGCATTACCACCACTCGTTTCTATTATTTTTCTTTTCATTTCGTTACGATTCTGGAAGTTTGGCATTCGTCATTACCATAGTACAGGAAGTTGAGGAGGGCTATATATGATTCAAGCTCAGCAATTAAATAAACACTTTAAGATTTATGAAACAAAGAAAGGCTTTATCGGGTCGTTCGCTTCTCTTCTTTCTACAAAGCATCATGTGGTAAGAGCTGTAGATGATATTTCTTTTTCTGTTGAAGAGGGTGAATTCGTAGGTTACATAGGGCCGAACGGAGCTGGAAAATCCACTACGATTAAAATGTTATCAGGCATTCTTCATCCAACTAGCGGTGAAATCAAAGTGGGCGGATTAAGCCCGCAGAAAAAAAGAAAAGAAGTTGCCAAAAAGATCGGCATCGTATTCGGACAACGTACACAACTTTGGTGGGACCTCCCGTTACGCGATTCATTTGATATTTTAAAAGAGATGTATAAAGTACCTGATGAGAAGTACCGTCAGTTTTTGAAGTTATATGATGATATGCTTCAGATTGGAAAGTTTATGGACACTCCTGTTCGAAAACTATCTCTAGGGCAACGGATGCGCGGGGATCTGGCAGCAGCCATGATTCATGATCCTGACATCCTATTCTTAGATGAACCTACGATTGGATTAGATGTGAATGCAAAAACCAGTATACGAGCCTTTTTAAAGGAACTGAACCAAAACGAAAAGAAGACCATCCTGTTAACCACACATGATATGGATGATATTGAACTGTTATGCAGCCGAGTAATCGTGATCAATCACGGACAAATTGTATTAGATGGAACGCTCGCAGATTTACGTAAGAATATTGGATTGCCAAGCGTTATGGAGATTCAGTATCGTGTAAAACCAAACACGGGTGACCTTCAATTAGAAGGAATTGAAAGAATGACATGGGAAGACGAAAAGTTAATTATAGATTATGATCGCTCTCTTCTCTCTTCACCTCGTTTACTTCAAAAAGTCACACAATGGGGCGAACCGGTTGATATTCAGATGAAAGAACCAGATATTGAACAAGTTATTCAAAAGATATATTGAATGAAAAAAAGCTTGCGATAGAGGTCTGTTCCGTGACTTCTATCGCAAGCTTGCTTTTTTTAGTGGATTTTTTATTCTGCGAGCCAGCTTCTTAAGTTATCTAATTGGTTCTGGGCATCTACTCTTCCTTGTTCGTACAGAACTCCGAGGCGTTTAGGATCGCGTTCTATTCTTTTTACTATCATCTTCTCCATGGGACGTAGTACGAATAGATTTCCACTTTTCTCTTCTTTTTCTATAAAATCAAGCGTCTCATTATACTTGATGTAGCGTCCACGTAAACTTTCGTCAAGACCTGTGTATTCAGGATAGAATTTTTTCGTGACCCACGTCATTTTAGGCTTTTTCTTGCGATACCCCGCGTTTTGAGTCAGGACAACAACTCCTTTTTGGACGCCATCTTTTAAAGCTTTATGAACAGGTATAGGATCCGCAATCCCGCCATCCATCATCTGACCTCCTGCAAGCTCGACTACTGGTGCGATAAAAGGAATGGACGATGAAGCACGCAAAACATTTGAGATCTCCATCTCTTCGTAATCTTCTTTATTTAAATAAACGGGTTGGCCGGTTCTTACGTCTGTTACAACGACTACAAATCTTTCTTTCGATTGTTTAAATGCAGCGTAATCGAAGGGAACTAACCGATTTGGAAGTTCGTCAAATATAAAGTCCATGCCGAACAACCCTTTCTTCTTGAACAACCAGTTCTTATATGAAATATATTCAGGATGAGAGCTGTATTCTAGATTTACCGTGCGATTTCTTCCGTGCTGACGTGATAGGTATGATACAGCATTACAAGCACCAGCAGATGCCCCGATCACATACGGAAAATAAAGATCGTTCTCCATAAAAACATCGAGTACTCCTGCCGTATAAACACCGCGCATTCCGCCACCTTCAAGAATAAGTCCAGAGTTCTCCAAATTTGGCACCACCTATTGTTAACTACATTTATTATTTATGTTTTTAATTATATGAATAAACGACGTCTTAAATCCAGTAAAGTGATTGAAAAGATAGAAAAAAGCTTATGAGCATTTCGATGTTATGTCTTGACTATCATTCCAAAGAAATCCTAGTACTATAAAAAAGCAGCATCTCTCAGAATTTCTTCTCTTGAGATGCCGCTACTGTTTATTGAAAATATTGAGTCAAGCCTGTTGTAATACCCGTTGCGGCTTTTGTTTGAAAAGAGCTACTCTTTATCGTCATCTCATCGAACGGATTGGATAAAAAGCCAAGCTCTACTAGAATCGCGGGTTGCTTGTTCTCACGCAGAACGTGAAAGTTTCCATACCTTACATTAGCACCTTTTAACCCTGTATTAGCTTGAATCAATCCCGCGTTTACGGAGTTTGCCAATTTCAAATCCTTCTGTCCGTAGTAAAAGGTTAAGAGTCCTGAAGCACTTTTATCGGAAGCTGAATTATAATGCAAACTTACGAACGCATCAGCAAAATGGTAATGACTGATCTCCACTCGTTTATTAAGAGAGAGATACGTATTATCACTTCGAGTTAAGATTACTTTTGCACCTGCATTACTAAGCTGTGTGGCTAATAATCTCGCACTCATCAACGTCATAGCTGCTTCTTGTGTACCCGATGATCTACCTGAAGCACCTGGATCATTTCCGCCATGCCCAGGATCCACTACGATTCTTTTTCCCTTTAATCCCCCTAAGGTTGGTTTAGATGTTGAAGGACTGTTAGAAGTAGGTGGCTGTTGTAAAGCAACGAGCCATCCAGCTACCCAAGCACTTTTACCGTTTGGCAGCTTAATTTGTACCCAGTCGTTCTTCGATTGAAGAAATGCGAATTCGTCCCCTTGATTTGAATGACCTACTATTAAGTAAGCAGTAGAAGGACCTTGCCTAATATTTACGCCATCTGACATGATGACAACTTTTTTGGCTATTGAAGAAGGGGGAGCAACAGGAGGTTTCGTTGTAGGCTTAGGATTTGTTACAACTGAAGACCCACCCGTTTGTATGGATATGTATTGACTAGATACCCAACCTTTTTTTCCATCCGAAGTTTGAATGTAAACCCAACTTCCTGACTCTGACAAAATTTGTACAGCCGTATCAAATTTCAGTGAACCAATGATCGGTGAAGATAAATTTCCAGCAGATCGAAAGTTCAAATACGTTGCTGTTACTCTTCCCCACTTTCCGCTATTTACGGGTTTGGTTGCAGAAGGCTTAGAATTTGTCGGAGATGTACTTGTTTGGTTCAAAAGATAAGCACTGCTTACCCATCCTTTAATCGATCCACATGTTATTGAAGACCAATTACCTTCTTCTTTAACGATAGAAACGACGCTCCCATTCTTAAGTGAACCTACTGATTTATACTGTGTTCCTGCACCATTACGTACGTTTAGGGAAGTTGCTGTAACTTTTGCAGTTTTCTTCGTTTTGGTTTCTTTTTGAGATGGTGTAGAAGAACTGGTTGTACCATTCGATACTATGTAAGCTGAACTAACCCACGCTTTTCTATCATTAAAAGATATGTTAGCCCAACCTTTTTCGATCTTGAATACAGTAACGATTGATCCCTTTTTTAATGATCCGATCTGTTTAGATGATGAGGAAGGCTCAGTGCGTACATTTAAGCTTGTTGCGTTCACTGTAGCGGTCTGTGTTGCTGCCGAGGCAGTACTAAGTGGAAAGCCCGCGATTAAAAGGACAACGATCAAAAAGAAGCACATCACCTTAACATTCGATCTCACACGTTTCAACTCCTATTAAAATTTTCTTTACTAGCTGTACGTGTTATATCGTCATTTAAGAGGCATCCTTGACCCCTTTCACTGCGTTTTAAGAACAAAAAAAACACCCTAGCTGTAATCACTAGAGTGTTACTTATTAAATCAATCCAAAATGCTTCAGTCCATGATAGATGCCGTCTTCATCAACAGATTTGGTTACAAAGTCAGCTGCGTCTTTTGCTTCTTGTAAACCATTGCCCATAGCGATTCCTGTTCCTGCTGATGTAAGCATCTCGATATCATTTAACGCATCACCAAACGCGTATACGTTTTCGGGCTTCATGTTCATCTCGTTCATGAAAGCCTGAATTCCTTTTGCTTTTGAACCACCCGTTGGCAAAATGTCTAACGCATTTTCATGCCAGCGTATAAAATCGAACGTGCCTTTGTATCCATCTCGATAAACATGTTCGTGCTGTTCTTGGCAGAATAATAAAACTTGATAAACTTCATTTTCCTTATAGAATCCTGGGTGGAACACGGGATAACTCGGCATGAGATTAAACGTACAGTTCTTAATGATCTCATGATTATCAGCATTACTTGTCGCTCTTTCATGATCAAGATAGACAAGAGGGTGACCTGCCTTCTCTGCTTCTTCTTCAATTTTAAGAATCGCTTCTCTAGATAAAGGCGTCTTGTGGATCACTTCATCTTTAAAAACAACATAAGATCCGTTAAAACTTACAAACGAATCAACCTCTAATTCCTCACGAATCGGTTCAAACATGAACGGGCCTCGCCCAGTAGCGATTGCTACATGTACGCCGTTCTTTTTCAACTGAATGATACTTTCTTTCGTGCTGTCAGGAATTTTTTTCTCATCATTTACTAGCGTTCCATCTATATCGAAAAATACTATTTTGTCATTCATATGCATCGTCTCCTGTTGAAAGTTCTTCCCTACAATAGTGGTACGATTCTGTATAAATGTCAAATCATGCGTTTGTATTACTTTCTTACGGATTGATTTACTCGAATCAATCCTTTTTCGGGCATTGATAGTAAGAATACTGTCAAAATAATTAGCATGCCACCAGCTGTTTGGTAACTTCCAAACGCCGTACCAAGCCAAATGACCGATACTAGCGTCGCCACTAAAGGTTCAGCGCTTCCAAGTAAACTCGTTTCTGTCGAGCTTATATACTTTAAAGAGTCTAAGTAAAGATAAAATGGCAATAGGGTACCGAATACCACTACAAATGAAAGCATCCCAACCAATGAGAATGACCAATCGATCTCATTTGCTTGCCACGGCTGAGTAAAGATGGAAACAGCAGAGCCACCGAGCAGCATAGCCCAACCTACGATCAAAGCAGAAGGATATTGTTTCAGCAGCCTTACAGGATAAACAGTATAAACCGCAACAGATATTCCTGACAGAACTCCCCAAAAAACAGCTTTTTCAGAAACAGTTATCTCTTGTAAACTTCCGTTCGTTAATAACAAAAATGTTCCTGATAGAGCCATCAGAACTGCGATCCATTCTTTTCGTTTTGGCCATTTCAAGAATTTTAACGCAAAGTAAACCGTAATAAAGACCGGGCCTAAAAATTGAAGCAGTGTTGCTGTTGGTGCATTTCCCGCTTCAATACTCAAAAAGAAGGTGAGCTGTGCTCCAAGCATGCCCGTTAAAGAAAATACGATCAAATCCAATCTGTCTTTTTTATTTCTCCACACTTCAAATATGTTGTGATGAAAAGAAATAAGAAATAACAGCAGCGCTCCAGCCATCACCATGCGGACTGATACTAACCATGTGGCAGTCATTGCTGAATGTGAAAAGATCCATTCTGCCGCATTTCCTGAGAATCCCCATAGTGAAGCTCCGGCTAATGCAAGTCCTATACCTTTCCACCGTAAATTTTCATTTTGTTTCTCCATCGTACACCCTCTTCCCAATTACATTGTTCTTAAGAAAGATTCACAGATTTACTCCATACTTTTTCAATTCCTCATAAACGTGCATCCTTCATTCATTATAGAACGAATCAGTGAAAATCAAATACATTTTCTTTATTCTAATTTCTACAAAATTAGTTTGCTATGTAGGAATCAGCTAGAGTTCAAAACTAGTCTAGTTTCAGCAAAAGTCCTAACAACAGAAAGCACTGAGCGATAGAAAATCGCTCAGTGCTTATCTAGAAAATAAAAATAGGGGGATGATGTATCATACGAAATTTACGGGTTTTGGTGTCGGTTAAGGCAAAAATATGCGAATACCTATTATATTCATCACTCAAGAAAAAACTTTTTCCATATGTGCATAAATTTGTTAAATATATACAAACTAGTAGTACAAGGAGGTGATACATATGGCACGTAACAATAACTCTAACGAATTAGTAGTAGCTGGAGCACAAGCAGCTTTGGATCAAATGAAGTATGAAATCGCTTCTGAGTTTGGTGTTCAACTAGGACCAGACACAACATCCCGTGCGAATGGATCTGTTGGTGGTGAAATCACTAAACGTCTTGTTCAAATGGCAGAACAACAACTAGGTGGCGGATACCGTCGCTAAACTGCAGTTAACATGAAGAAGTCATCCACAATATGCGGATGACTTTTATTTATTGGCTGTTTTCGTAAGCTTAGTTGCTTTTGGAAGCGTTGATTTCCGTTCCAGGCTGCTCGCTTTCCGCGGGGCAGGCGGTGAGCCACATTCGAACGTTTCACTTTTAAGTGTCTCACCTGCCCACCTGTCCCGCAGGAGTCTCTCACCTTCCACTCCAACCAACTATCAAAGAAGAAAATACAAAAGATTTAAAAGCAACAATCCCTTAGAATACAGGCTGTTTATTTATCTGACTTTATCTAGTTTGACTTGAATCAAGACTGGATCATGATCACTTGCTCGACCATGTTCTTCCATAAACTGTGAATTGATATGAACGATGTCCACTTTTGTTTTCTTCGCCATATTATTCGTTACTAAAATGTGATCAAGAACTTGAGCGTTTCCTTGATAAGAATACGTGTATCGCTCTTTAAATGGAACCTCTTCAATCATGTTCGTTAACTCATTGCCTTTAACTTTCTTAAGAGTCTTCGTAAACTCAAAATCATTGAAATCTCCTAGCAAGACTACCTTTGCATCCTTATCTTCACTCTTTACATTTTTAACAAACCCATTCACAATTCCCGCGATCTCTAAACGCTGCGCTTCACTTCCTAGGAAAGGAGGCTGATTTTTCCCAAACAGCGGTTGGTCTCCACCTTTTGAGTTAAAATGATTGGCAACTACAATTACGCTTTCACCTTTAAACATAAACTGTGCTGCGACAGGCTTACGGCTGTTTTGGAATGCCGGATTGGTAGGATCGATCCGTCCAGGGTTAGCAGTAAGCTTTCCATCTTTATAATCAACTGATTCTGTTGCTGTTCCTTTTGTTCCTTTTGCAAGGGAAACTCGTTCAGGATTGTAGATGAACCCGACTCGAATGTTACCACCAGGAATCCCGCCATCTTGTCCATCAACTGGAGCAATGTCTGTATACACATATTGTGGACCACCTTGCGCTGTAATCTCAGCAATTAATCGGTCAGCACTTGCTTGTGCATCTGTGGTACCGTCATTCGTTGGGCCGTTTCCATCTTGCATCTCAACAAGACCTACGATATCAGGTGCATTTAAATTACGAACGATCGATTTTGCGATACGTGTTACTTTTTCATCGCTCGTACTGTCACGTCCTTCTTCTAGTGCAGAGAAGTTCTCGACGTTGAAACTCGCGATCGTTAACTCTTTATGTTTTTCGTGAATTTTTGTAACTTCAGGTTTGGTTCTTCCTTCAACAAACGTTGGAAGCTCCTCACGATCAGCTAACACTTTATAGTTACCAAACCCGTAGCTCACAATACCTGTAATAGAGCCTAAGAAGAAATCTCCTGTTTTAGCAACAAACGATTCATCGTTAATATCGATAAATATTCGCTCAGGATTGTAATCAAACTCTGTGATGTTTAGACCACCTGATGAATTAAAGTCTTTTTGCTTCCAAAAATCAGGTACTACCACAAGTTCCCCGTAATTTTGAGGTGCAAGTACACCTGGATTTTTAACTTCTACAAGCATTCCTTCTAAACTTTCATAAAAATCAATGCCGTCTTCTTTTGGATCAAACACTCCAAAGTTATCATTGTCGATCACTTTTGTTGGCTGTTGCAGACCAAACAAACCGATGATCGTTGATTTTGGAAGTTTTTGTCCTTCTTGTAGTTTTGTAATGCGACTTCCATTAATTTCTGTAACAGCTAGATCTGTTTTTAATTTATCTGAATACCCTTCAAGTACCCATTCTTTTACTAACCCATCAACGGACACCAGATTTCCTTTGGCCTGTCCGTGATCTTTTTGGTAGACTAAGATTCCTTCAGATGTTCTATAGTCTCGGTCTGGCTTCACGTCTTGCATATAAAAATTATTGTTATCAACCACTTTTGTTACAATACCTTCAACGCCTTCTACTGCCTTGTTTGCAACAGGAGATTGATGTCCTGCTCCTTGAACATCATGGATACGAAGTCCAGATAGAGCAACTTGGTATTTAAATTCTGAAATGTTACTATTCTTTAATCCTTCCTTAACAGCAATAGCTTTAATCGTTACATCTTCATTTACTGTTATAGGAGCTGTGTAACGCGTGCTATCTGTAGTCGGATCTTGTCCGTCTAAAGTATAATAAATTTCCGCGTCTGTTGTTGCGGTAGAGAGTGCGACAGAAGCCCCTTTAGAAACAACTTGTCCTTCGACTGATGATTTCACTTCTTCCACTTGTGGTTCAGAAGGAGTACCATCAACAAATTGAAATTTGTTTACATTTTTAAGTCCTGGCACACTAAAATATGCCTCTAGTGTTCCTTCAAGTTGAATTTTCTTCCCTAAGTTCTCAGGATGATCAACGAGATTCAATGCACTTCTAGCAGCATTATTAGGCAACTGAACAGTCAGTATTTTCGTTTTATCTGTCTCGTTAGGCGAATCCGCAAGAGCTAAATTTGTATTCGCTGTAAATGGCCCCTCATGTTTGAATGAGATAGAAGACCCACTGCCTCCATGCACAGTTCCTACGATATACCCTTCAACTACCTGTGTTGATTTATCCTGCTTAACTAATGCTTCGCTAACCGTTAGAACGTCAGCTGCAGAAGCTGTTTGTTGCAGTGGCAAAACCATGCTAAGCACCATTACTAGCATGATACTTATATTTGTAAGCCTTTTCGTCATTTTCATGAACATATCTTTCCACCTGCCTCACTAATAGTATGTAAAACATGTAAATCCATGAAAAATATAACACAATTCTGTCGATTCAATTGTTAGTTTTATATTAAAACAGTTAGAAAGACTTACAAAGAATTTACAATATAGGACTCTGGTATGATTTTCAGCAAAAGAAAAGACACTTTCATCTGATCAAATTTTGATCAAAAGAAACTGTCAGTTTGTTCTATGAACGTTTAAATCTAGGGTGACTTGCTCAGCAAATAATTCAGGATTGTTTTCTTGAAGTATTGAAAGAAGCTTGTCCTTTCCTGCTGAACTGTCCAGCCATCTTTCTCCAACATCTGGCTCTAGCATTACTGGCATACGGTGATGATATTTTTCCATAGAAGAGTTGGACGCTTTCGTTAGAATAGAACAGGTAATTCTTTCTTCTGGCTGACCGTTGATTTCACCTTTCCACCTTGACCAAATTCCAGCAAATGCAAACGGCTTTTTATCTTTTAATGTAAATTGCAAAGGTTGCTTTTTAGCAATACCCTCATCTAAAATCCATTCGTAGAAGCCGCTGGCAGGAATCAAACATCTTTTTTGAAGAAAAGAGTCTTTAAAGCTAGGCTTTTCAAAAACGGTCTCACTTCTGGCATTCATTAATTTATTCCCTATTTTCGGATCCTTCGCCCAACTTGGAACAAGTCCCCATTTCATATATCCAGCTCTATTTCCTGTGCTAGCTTTTATTACAGAGAGAACTTTCTGACTAGGAGCAATGTTGAAGCGTTGGTCATAATCAAATTCATTTACTAAGTTAAATGCATCAATGATCACATCTTTTTCATAATAAAGCATTTATCGTCCACACAAAATATATCACCTCGGGTTCAACTTACGGATAATGCCGTCAATCGTGCAAAAACTAAAACAGGAGGTGAACACCATGAAAAATCCTGTTACTATTTATATGATCCTGCTATTTTGCATGATCTCTTTACTCATTATCATCGATTGGTTCTTAGGAATAGCACCAGCAACGGTTATAAAAAAATCTTTTATGTCTTTCTTTCACTATGTTGATAAAGTCGAATATTTCTTAGTCATTACTTTGATCCTTTTACCTATCCTGACATTTATTCTGTCGATGTTGATGGAGAAGAAGCAAAAGACTTAAGTTTCTTTCTTCTCAATAAGAATACAATAATGAACAGACTCGGTAAAACAACTTGAAACGGAATATGGATAAAATGTGGAACAATACTTAAACCCTCTTTAATATGCTCCACGTAATTTGCTGCTATAACAATGGATGACAATATTAAGACAATACCAATCGGGCCTATTAGCTTTTTTTCTTCTTTTACGCCGAAGATGTCTTGTGTTGCTTTAACAGCCACATAAAATAATACAGAGATCTTGAAGAATCCTCCAATAATTAGGGTGAACACCACTAGTGCATCCAACCTTTGAATAAATTCTCCTAAGTTAATCTTCGCAACGGCAGCAAGCAATGGGAAGTAGACATGAGTAGCAACATGCCCACCTAAAATCGCGATGTCCATCGCGACCGTTACACTTAAGATCAGACCACTTAGCATTATGGCAAATAAACCAACTGTGAGTGCTTTATTTTTCTTTGATGTTTTCAAATAAGGAAACAGCATCGTAAAGACCACCATCTCTCCAAAAGGAAAAGTCGGAGTTACGGGGAACGCTGCTTTCAAGACTGGTAAAAATCCTTGACCTAAGACGGGGAGAAGATAATTGTATTTCATCAAGTCTGCTGATAAAACGAGTACAGCAAGAGTGATACCTAGTAAAACGACTAATGAAAATATGATCTCCCCTGTTCTCACCAGTACTTCAAATCCTAATTTTAATACATAAACAATCGTAGCAATCATTAGCGCATTTACGACAATAATAGGTGTTTGGACAAAAACTGCGGATAGAAGAAGGCTTCCAAAGTCACGTAAAACACGAGCAGCTAGGTACATGAAGTACATTAGATATAGAAAACCAAATAGCTTTCCTATAGATTTCCCGAACAAGATCTGTAGATATTGTGTTAAAGATTGGTCAGGAAACTGTTTATATAGATAAAAATACCCTAGAAAAAGAACCATGCCAGAAACCATCCCTAAAAGTATCGCGATCCATGCATCTCTGCCGGCATCCATTCCTAGACCAACAAGGATCGCACTTCCAAGTTCAAATAAAACGATGATAATAAAGTATTGTTGGATATCGATCTTGATGGTCTTCATTATGGAGCCTCTTTCTTTTTCTTTTCTTCAAACAAGAATGGTGAAGTTCGAATACCTGACCTTCTAATTCGAGAATCAACGTTCACTTCCACTTTTAGTTCCGGAAAGATTTCTTTGTAGTTCTCTTTATAATCATTGCGCCATTTTCTTGGATTCTCGCGATACAATAATTCTCCAAATCCAAGAACATCACTGTTAAAACCTTGTGAAGCTGTAATTGTCTCTTGAATTTCTTTTTCAATGACTAGGTTTAATCTACTTTCGATATTAACGATTTCAGAAGGGTTTTCTAAGTTCACAGCACAGTTTGCTTCTGCAATATTCGCTTCTGGAAACACATCAAGCGTTATAGTCGGTATATTCCGCTTTGTATCTGCTGACAGTTCAGTGTTTGAACGAACAATTTCGATAGAATATCCGTTATCCTTATTCATACAAGGTACTGTGATTGCTGAACTAACAAGCTTTCCCTTTATCCACAGAACACCTCTCGCCTCAGGGCCATCCAACCAACCCTGCAGCTTGCCATCTCTGAATACTCCCATACCTGATAATTGAACTCTAGCAGGATCGCCTACTTCATAGTTTTGTGCTGTCATTGCCAACTTTTTGTCACCCGTTATCTTGATGCCGTTGATAATCGGTTCGCCGCCTTCATCAATAATAGATTGAAGCACTTCATTTATATCTTGCTGCATGTTTTCTCCCCAATTTTTCTCTGAAATCTTCAAAATTGTAGCCACTTCATCAGAAGTAACTTTATCGATGGCCGTAAACGTTCTTAATAATTTGGATGGTGTCGTATCTCTCGCTACCACAACCTGAATGGTCGAACGGACTTCTGGGTCTCGTGAAATCATATCGACGGCTTGATAGATACTATCTTTTGCTATTTTTTCACTAAAGACAAGCATCCTCGCATGCGCAAAAAATAAACGCCTTGATGTTTGTTTACTTGCTTTTCTCGTCGCTTCCATCAAGTTTCTACCTGTTGTCTCGTAAACGGTAAATACAGGTTGCTTTCCTCCTCCTGCTCCAGTTATGCCTGGTGCCACTTCGGTTGGATTGACTACTTGGTAGGTAACGATTAAATCCCCTTTTTTATCTAAGTTAATTCCAATTCCCATTACGATAGAAAGCTCATCCAACTCATTTTGATCCCAGCAGCCTGTTAAAAATAGAAGGCAAAGTGAGAGAGGAAGACAACTTTTTAAAAGTTTCAACGTGTTGTTTCCTCCTCGCGTTTCTTCTTAACCGAATAAGGTTGAGTGCGTGTTTGGTTTTTTTTCGAAAGCTTCTTTGGTCTTTTAAACAATTTGGTAATAGGAAATCGAAACAAACTATCTTTTAAATCTTGTGTTTGTATAGGAGCAAAAGGACTCAAATATGGATAACCAAAAGATCTTAAGCTTGTTAAATGTGCGATGATCACAATCAATGCAAGTGTAAGACCATAGAAGCCAAAAACAGATGAGACCAACATTAATGGAAACCGTAATAATCGAGCTGATGTGGCAACAGCGAAAGATGGAATAGCAAAGCTGGCTACAGCTGTAATTCCTACAACGATAACCATGGCAGGAGAAACAAGTCCTGCTTGAACAGCCGCCTGTCCCAAAACAAGAGCGCCTACAATTGAGACAGCGACTCCTACAGCACGGGGCATCCTAATGCCCGCTTCTCGTAATATTTCAAAAGTAATCTCCATGACTAACGCTTCTGCAATCGCAGGAAACGGAACACCTTCTCGCTGAGCTGCTATGCCAAACAATAAAGTTGTAGGAATCATGGCTTGATGAAAAGTGGTGAGTGCAATATAGATTGATGGTGCGATCAAAGAGATTATAAAAACTGAAAATCTTAATAAGCGCAGAAATGTACTGATGTCATATCTCATATAATAGTCTTCTGATGATTGAAAGAATTGTATGAATTGTGCAGGGGCGATTAGTACAAATGGTGTTCCGTTAATAATAATGCCCACACGACCTTCGAGAAGGTTTCCAATTACCACATCTGGTCGTTCTGTGTTCAAAAATTGGGGAAACACAGTAACAGTCTCATCTTGAATGAACTCTTCAAGTTGACCAGATTCTAGCAGGCCATCTGTCTTCACTTCTTCTATTCTTTCTTTTATTTCCTTAATCAATAACGGGTTTGCGATATTCTCTAGATAAACGATTGCAACATCGGTATGTGTGACCTCTCCTATTTTAAATTTTTCGATTCTAATATCTTTGGACCTAACCCGGCGTCTGATCAATGAGATATTCGTTTTAATCGACTCTGTAAAAGAATCCTTAGGACCACGAATCACAACTTCTGACGAAGGCTCTTCTATCCCTCTAACTTTTCCACCGGTCGTTCCTAGTTTAAGCCCTTTCGTATTCCCTTCAACTAAAAGAACACTGAACCCTGCCAGAAGAGCTTCCACTAGTTCATCTTCTGTTTCGACATCCAAAACTCTTCCTAGTGCTAATGCATTTTGTTTGATGTAATGTAATACATGGGCCACGGGTACTGGAGAAGATTGTTTATGAGATGACAGTGACATCAAGGGTGATAGAATAAACTCATTTAAAATTTGAGGATCGTTCATTTCTTCTAAGAATAATAAGGTTGCCGTAACCTTTTGTTCTAACTCAAATTCAAATTCACGAACGATTAAATCCATGGGGTCACCTAAGAGTGTCTTTACCCGATCAACCATTACATGGAGAATGGGACTAAGATCTCCGACAACCGTTTCTGCTGTTTCTTTCCTTTTAGAGGTTTCCATAGAAATGGTTTTGGACCGAAGAGAAGAAGGATCATCATGCTTTTTATCTGCTAACATATCCGTTAACTTTTTATGAGTTCTAATGATTGGACGTTTTCTTCTATTTCGCATAACCATCCACCTTTTTACCAAACTTTTCATAGCATTTGCACAACACGCTTTCGTTATGTACTAAAAAGAAACGATATCCATATCGGTGGAGTTTTACCTAAACTGCTTCTAACGGGCGGGCGGTCTCAGGCATACTTTATTGCACACAAAAAAGCCCCTGATCAAAAAACGATCAGGGGCTTTAACAATTAACAGTATAATGCCAGGGTTCTGTATCCCTGGCTGGAAAAAGGTAATTTAATTATAGCATCTTATTTTCAAAATGCGAATTTTATGAACTGCAAAATGCTAAAAATATATCTTTATGCTCACATGGGATCCCAAGGTTTTTTTACTCCGAACTCTTTGGCTAATTTTTTGCTTTCTTCTCTGCGTTTTTTCCTCGCGATCGCTCGTTCTGGTGCATGCTCATGCAGCCATTTTTCTTCTTCTGTTTCAGGTATGACTTTTGGCACTGGGGTGGGTTTCCCATCTTCATCTAACGCTACGAATGTTAGAAAGGAAACAGCGCAAACTTTTCGTTCTCCAGATAATAAATTTTCGGAGATCACTTTTACGAAGACTTCCATTGATGTTGTTTTCGTCCATGTTACGAATGATTCTAAACACACAGAATGTCCTTCTTTAATCGGCTGTAAAAAATCAACAGAATCCGTCGATGCCGTAACTACATTCTTTCGCGCATGTCGAATTGCTGATATAGCAGCAACATCATCGATGTAAGCCATCAATTTTCCTCCAAATAACGTACCATGATTATTTGTATCAGGTGGTAGTACTACAGAGGATTTAACCGTCCGAGATTCACGAACAAACTTTTCTTCCATGATCAAAACTCCTATTCTTGTCTCTTCATCACTAGTATATGTTGAATGTCCAAATATTAATGAAAGACCTCTGCTTAAACGGATAAGCAATGAGGTCTTCATTAAGGTGTTTTATTATTTTTTCACGACTGCATGGCCACCAAATTCGTTACGAAGTGCTGCAACGACTTTACCGTGGAACGTGTCGTCTTCTAATGAACGGAAACGCATGAATTGTGATAATGCGATAACTGGAGCAGATGCTTGGTAGTCAAGAGCAGCTTCAACTGTCCAGATCCCTTCACCTGAAGAGTTCATCACGCCGCGGATGTCTTCAAGTTTTGGCTGTTTGCTGAATGCGTTCTCCATAAGTTCGATCAGCCAGCTACGGATAACTGATCCATTGTTCCATACTCTAGAAACCGCTTCATAGTCGTAATCGAAGTCACTTTTATCTAAGATCTCAAAACCTTCTCCGATCGCTTGCATCATACCGTACTCAATTCCGTTATGAACCATTTTCAAGAAATGACCAGAACCTGCACGGCCAGTGATCATGAATCCTTTTTCCACACAGATTTTTTCGTATAGAGGAGCAAGATAGTTAACTGCATCGTCATCTCCACCCATCATTGCACAAAGACCGTAACGAGCTCCGTCAGTTCCACCGCTCGTACCAACATCTACAAGATGGATGCCTGCTTCTTTTAGTTCCTCATAGCGGCGAAGAGTGTGCTTGTACATGGAGTTACCAGCGTCAACGATAATATCGCCTTCTGTTAAATGCGGCTTTAATTGTTCGATTACTTGGTCAACAATCTCTCCAGCTGGAACTAAAAGAATTACCGCTTTTCTTCCTGTGAAAGAATTAGCAAGTTCTTCGATCGAGTCAACACCTTTAACACCTTCTGCCGAAATCTCTTTAACAGTGTCTTTGTTAACATCTGTAGCGAAAACCGTATTTCCTTTATCATTCATGTTCAGTGCCATATTGAAGCCCATTTTTCCAAGGCCGATTAAACCGATTTCCATTGTACATATCACTCCAATTTATGTATTTATGTCTGTTTTGTATTATTCCACAAAATAAAGGCGATTAACCTCTACTTGCAACACTGTCTATTAGAGTATCTAAAAATGAGGAAAAAAACAATTATTTCAGTTCGTTTTGTATGAAATTACAGAGAAAAATTTTAAAATCATAAACATTTGTCCCAAGCATTCTCATTTTGTCCTCATAATCTATAGAATCTCTATTGTTGGAGGACCTTTTATGAAAAAAATTGTAATGCTAGCTCTGATCGGCCTCATGGCTCAGCTCATTGACGGCTCTCTCGGCATGGCATATGGCGTTACTTCTACGACTCTTTTGTTAGTTGTTGGTTTCTCACCGGCATTAGCTTCGGCTTCTGTTCATCTATCTGAAGTTGTGACATCTGCTGTCTCAGGCTATTCACATCTTAAATTCGGAAACGTTGATATGAACACAGTGAAAAAGCTTGTCATTCCAGGAGCGATCGGAGCATTCTTAGGTGCTGCTTTTTTAAGTTATATTCCTTCGACTTTTATAAAACCGTACATCTCCTTATTTTTATTAGGACTTGGCTTTTATGTGTTGTTCCGCTTTTTACTGATAAAAGTGAACGTGAATATAGAAACTGATTCTACAGTAAGCACAGCTAAGAGAAGGATGTATCAGCCATTAGGACTCCTCGCTGGGTTTATGGATGCGACAGGAGGCGGAGGATGGGGGCCCATTACGACTCCTATTCTGCTCACACAGAAAAACCTTACACCCAGTAAAGCGATCGGCTCTGTAAACTTCAGTGAATTTGCTGTTTCATTATCAGCTTCTATCGGTTTCTTTTTATTTATCGGTTGGGAGACCATGCTTTGGCAGGTCGTAGTTGCGATGATGTTAGGTGGGATTATAGCAGCTCCTTTTGCAGCATGGCTCGTGCAAAAGCTTAAACCAGCACTATTAGGAGTCCTTGCAGGGGGCTTAATCATCATAACGAACTTAAGAACAATTCTGAACGAATTTATTTCAGTGGATTTGTTTACAGAAAAGTCAGCCTTGTTGCCTCTTCTTATTCTATGGGGTATTTTGATCGTCTTTGCCGTTCGAAAGAAAGCGTAAGAAACAGAAACGAGCATAGATGATTGAATGCAAAACAGCCAGAATGTGCATCCCGGATGGACATTCTGGCTGTTTGTAATTGTGTGGGGTCAGACCCCTATTCTTCGAACCAGAGGAGGCCGAGGGTGCCAGCGCCGACGTGGACACCGATCGCAGGGCTCAGTTGCCCTAGATTGAATGTAATATGAGGGTACTTCTCTCTTAAGAGATGAAGCCAATCCTCTGCTTTCTCTGAGGAGCCGCTGTATACGACGCTTACACCGTATGCACCTTTATTCTGTGCAGATTCCTCAAATAAAGCAAGAACGCGGGATTCTGCTTTTTTTAATGTTCTGATCTTTTCGAATGGTACGAGTGAACCATCGTCAAAGGTAAGTATAGGTTTGATCTGAAGAAGATTTCCAACAAGGAAGCTCGCGCCAGATAACCTGCCGCCTTTTCTTAGCTGTTCAAGACTTCCGATGCATACATATCCTTTTACATGATCTGCCGTTTCACGAAGCATCATAGCTATATCTTCGGCTTCTAGGCCCTCCTCTTCAAGCTTTTTCCCTTTTAATAAAAGTTGTTTCATGGATTCAGATAATATTTTTGAATCCACAATATGCACAGGGAAATCTGCCATCTCCGCGCCAAGTCTTGAACCGTTTATCGTGCCGCTGAATTTTTCAGAAACATGAATGGCAATTCCACAATCATAGTTATGTTTTAGAACTTCATAAAAGTCAGAGAACTCACCGACTGTTGGCTGGCTCGTTTTTGGGAGCTCAGAAACATTTTCAAGTTTTGCATAAAATTCATCCGGAGTAATATCTATACCGTCTTTATAAATTTTATCTTCCATTATGACAGATACAGGAATAATGTGAATGCCAAGTTCCTTCGCTTCTTCCTGTGTGATGCAGCTTGTACTATCTGTAATCCAAGCAATACGTGCCATATTGCACATCCCCCTTTATCTCTCTATTTTTTATTAGATAATAATAAGAGAATTCCTCTATTAACAGAAAAATATATTTTTATTTCTAAATTAAACCTATATTTCAATAGTTTAAATACTAGCACAGAGATACACATTGAAAACTAGATACTTTATACTACTCTTTAATGGAACTTATCGGAAATTTATATTAAAATAGGAGTAATGTAAGCTAAGGAGGCAGTACTGTGAAAGTGGTGACAGATAGTAGAAATGTATTAATGGAAGTAGAGCGTATAGAGAAAGCGTTTAATGAGATCATGGACGTGATAAAGCCTGAGATTTGGGAAGAAGAAGAGATAACTTCTACTCAATTCCAAATATTAAAGACTTTATCATCACGTGAGAAATGGACGGTTTCTGAGATTGCTGACGCTATGAAAGTACGTGCAAGTGCTACTACCGTTATCATCGACCGACTTGTTAAAAGAGGACTAGTAGATCGTTATCGGTCTGACCTCGATCGAAGAATTGTATACGTGCAATTAAATGAAACCGGTTTAGTAGCGTTTCATGCAATTCAAGAAAAAAGAAACGGTGTACTGATTAAGTACATGTCACAGCTCACTGATAAACAGCTTGCGGATATGGTTCAATGTATTGAACACCTTTCTTCAATAGTAAAGAACTAATACTAAAAAACTGCTTATAACAATGACCGCAGATTAGTTTTCCTACCTTTCATACTACGAAATCAACACGTTATCCTATGGAATAACGTGTTTTTAAATTTATTCTTACTTTATTTGGATAAACCCTAACATTTTACCTTATTTGTACGATATAACATACGAAGACTAGTACAAAAGTTTTAATACATGAATATGTCAATTAGGGGTCTAACATGTCAAAGATAAAAAGACTGGAACGGCTACTGCTTTCCATAAACTCAAAAAAACATTTTACCTTAAAGGAATTAGCCGATGAATTCGGAGTATCTACTAGAACGATTCAGCGAGATTTATTGAATCTTATTGAGATGGGTCTCCCCATCGTTTCTGAGTTCGGACCACACGGCGGATATCGAATCGAAAATGACCGGATCCTACCTCCTATCGGATTTACCGAAATGGAAGCTTCCTCTATTCTTTTTAGTTTACAGACATTCACTGAAACGAGTTTTCCATTTCAAACGCAAAGTAGATCAATAGTAAATAAACTTCATCATTTCATGCCAGAAGATGCTAAGGATAATTGGGCGCAGATTCAAAAACGGCTTTTTGTTCAGCTTCCGATGCCTACGAAGAATCAAATCGCACCAATCATCCTTGAAGCTTCAATCAAGCAAAAGATTGTTACGATTCTTTATACGATGAATGAACAAAAATTGTATAGCAACATTCAACTGATCGGCCTCTTTAGCGAAAATGGTGAATGGTATTGTCCCGCATACTGTTATTCACTTATGGATTATCATATTTTTAAACTATCAGATATTAAACACGCTGTGATCAACTATGAACCGATAGAAGTGAAAGACTTTACTAACGTAACCATTCAAAATTGGGCATCTCAGATCTCACCAAGAAACTACGTTAGACTAGAAGCAGAAATTTCACAAGATGGTTTGAATTATTGTGAGTCTCATCCTTTTCTACGGCAATTTATAAGAACGAAAGAAAATGGTCTATATCGTTTGTCAGGAGATATTTTGGCAACTTATGTTGATAGAGCTGCTGAGTATTTATGGACATTAAAAACAAATATCTCGATACAATCTCCTAAAGAAATCAAAGAGATTCATGCACGTTGGGCAAAGGATATCTCTCTTCAATATGAACTTATTTTAAATATGTAATCAAATTGATACATATTTTTCCTCTTTTAGGCGTATACTATAAGTAGAACAGAAAAGGGGGATATCTATGGCTTTTTTTTCAAAACAACCTGCAGAGCCGATTCCAGACGTAGAAACGAAGGTTTGGGCATGTACGAGTGATGGATGCTCTTGCTGGATGCGCGCTGACTATTCTTTGCAAAAAGAACCGCAATGCCCCATTTGCAAATCTGCAATGAATGAAGAAGTTCGTATGCTTCCAGAATTAAAAAGTTAATGAAATAAATAGAAATCGGCCGGGTGCTCGTTGCCCGGCTTTTTCTATTTCTCCAAAATAGCTCCTATAAGTTGTCATACTCTTTCCCCCCTTATTTCTCCTTCCAATATACTAGCTTAAATCCTACAGCTCACTTCACCTTTTTATACTTCATGTTTATCATTTATACGTTCCGGGTAGGGTTTTATACAGACTAAAAGGAGGATTTATACTATGCCTAACTATACAAATACACCAACGACTACTGCGGAACCGGTTTTTACACATTCCGATTTCCAAACACGAGAAAACGCTGATACTAACGTTAGCAAGAAAAGTAATGCCTCTGGTTTTGCTACAGGATTAGTAGTGGGAGGTCTTGTAGGAGCTGCAGCAGCTCTGTTATATGCACCTAAAAACGGAAATGAATTTAGAAACGATCTTCGCGATTCATCTATTAAATTAAAAGAACTAACACAGCAAATGAAAGATGAAACCATGTTGAAAGCGAAACTTGGGACGATGGATGCTAAAGATACTGTCGCATCTTTAAAAGAAAAATCAGGAAACCTTTCTCTATCTGCTCGTCAAAAGCTACAAGAAGCAAAGAATACGGCGAGTGAGGTAAAAAGTGAAACAAAAGCTGCGATTGATGAAGCAAAACAAGAAAATGATAATTATCAAACCAACGCTAACACGCAAACTAAAGCAGTTGTTACGCCACGTACACTTTCTTCAACAGATACACAACAAAAAACAGGTACAGATTCTTCTTATGAGAAAAAACAAAGCGATGTAAACAATCGTTCAATTTAATCGTAAGAAAGATAAAAAGCCGAGACGTTGCGTCCGGCTTTTTTCCTTGGCTATTTTAATAAACGTAACCCATTTAAGATCACTAATATGGTACTTCCTTCATGCCCGATCACGCCCAATGGCAAAGTGAGAAACTGTAGGTAGTTCGCACATAATAAGAGAAGTATTACACTGATTGAAAAGAAGATATTTTGTTTAATGATCTTTGAAAGCCTTTCAGACAGCCTCATCGCATAGAGCAGCTTACTCAGATCATTTTTTACGAGTACAACATCTGCGGTCTCGATGGCAGCATCGCTTCCCATACCCATCGCAACACCTACATCTGCTATAGCGAGTGCTGGCGCATCGTTCACTCCATCTCCAATCATCGCTACAACCGCATCTTTTTCTCTCCACTTCTTCACGGTGTTCACCTTATCTTCAGGCAAACATGAATAACCAATCTCATCGACCTTCGCGATTCTTCCGATCATCTCTGCTCCTCGCTTAGAGTCACCCGTTAGCATGATCGTTAAGATTTGTTTTGATTGTAATTCTTTTATCGCCTTAACGGTTTCTTCCCTCACTGTATCTCCTAAAAGAAAATAAGCTGCGAGTTGATCGTTAGCTGTTACATATACAACCGTATGTCCTGTGTCTTTTGCTTCATCGTCTAGATTCATCAGAAGCTCAAACTCTTGTTTTTCCGTTATGTCCGTCCACTTGCGACTCCCTATTTTCCAAATGGTACTTTGAATATCAGCTTTCACACCTTTTCCTGGCACATCTTCAAACGCCGTCAGTTCTATAGGCGTTTTTTCTGGACGAACTTTAAGGTATTCATTAATGGCGTTTGCGAGTGGATGTATGCTATTTTTTTCAATTTCATAGATGATCGAGATCAACTTTTCTTTGCACCAAGAGGTCTGGAGAAATTCAGCGTGTTTCACAGTTGGTCGGCCTTTTGTTAAAGTACCTGTTTTGTCAAAAGCGATAACGTTTACTAAACTCAGTTTCTCCAAAAAGACACCGCTTTTGAATAGGATTCCGTTCTTAGCTGCGTTAGATAACGAAGCTAGCAGTGCTGGCATGGTCGAGGCTACAAGTGCACAAGGAGAAGCCACGACTAGCAGAACACAAGCACGGTACAAAGATTCTGAATAACTCCAAACCCCTATCGAACTAGGCACTAAAAAGGTTAATGCCGCAGCCAGCAACACGAAAAGAACATATTTTGTTTCAAACTCCTCTATTTTTCTTTGAACAGGTGGTGCATCATTCTGTGCATTATTGACGAGGTCTATCATTCTTTGAAATACTGAGTCTTTCATATGTTTTGTAACAGAAATCTCTAACAATCCAGATTGGTTTAACGTTCCTGCTAATACTTCTGATGAGGTATGGACTTCGCGAGCAAGAGGCTCACCGGTTAATGCAGATTCATTAATAAAGGAGTTTCCTTTTACAATTACACCATCAGCAGGTACCCGCTCTCCTGGTTTAACTTTTATTAGGTTACCAGGTTCTAAAGATGAAGCCTCTACTCTCAGTTCCTTATCCTCTAACAAAAGCCATGCTTCTTCCGGTTGTAAAGATAGTAATGCTTTAATCTCTTTATCGCTTTTTTGTAAGGTATACATTTCTAGAGCGCCAGAATAAGCAAAGATTAGGATCAATACAGCTCCCTCTCCCCAATAGCCGATCGCTGCAGATCCAATTGCGGCAAACATCATAAGAAGTTCAACGTTCAATTGTCGGTCTTTTATGCTTTCCTGAATGCCTTCGACTGCTTTTGCATAGCCTCCTACGATAAAAGCCAACAAATAAAAGAGAACATAGTAAGGAGAATCTGAATATTTTTCCATCATCCAAGCGGTTAATATGAAGATACCAGACGTTGTTGCCATTAACAGTTGTGTACGTGCAGAGAGTTCCAATGGACTTCCCCTCCTGCGTATTTGATAATAACTATCATCCTCAAGTACCCTTAAAAAGCAGAAATGCTGCCGTCTTTTACGACAGCAGCCTGAAAACTATCCAATATTCGGTTCCTAGCACTAACATTGTATGTGAAATTTGCATTTTGGTGACTTATTATTATTTATATTATACATGTTAACCTAACAATTTAGAATATTTATAACGGAAGATTTCTTTTCTTGAACGCAGCCACACTAAGCATAAATAAGAGGAATGTTAAAATGCCTAGTGCACATCCGATCCAGAGCGCCTCCGTCTCGTTATTAATCATCTTGATCGGATCATACCATTTAAAGATCGTAAAGTTTAACATCCATTCTGTTTTCTCGCTTAACTTTCCGGCCATGTTCAACATATAAAATAAAAGCGTAATTCCTGCAGAGATCCCGAGCGCTTTCTTCTCATCATTATTTACAGAGGAGATGAAGAAGCAATAACCAGCGATCGACGAGAAAACAAGGAAAGTGAGTAGATTCAATGTAATAAAAGAAGGAACGTCTAATTGATAGCCATCGATCAGCCACTCGCTTGCTGCAATACCACTAAGCGTTGTAAAACCTACGATTAATGCCAGCCCGGTAAGCAAGACTGCTGCTTGTGTAATGGCAACCTTTACTCTTGAATTAGGGGTGGCAAGCAAGTAAGCCATAGAGCCTTGGTCGACCAGTCGTGCCATCACTCGAGTCGAAGTCAAAATTACATAAACCATCAATATGATCAGAAACAACATCCCATAAAATTCACCCGCTATATAGTCTGACAAGGAATTTATGCCATTCTCCATACCGATCAGCTTCCGCATACCTTCTGGCAGTGCAGCGATCATTTCGTTAAATCCTTTCATATCAGCAATAGAGGGATATATCCAAATGATTAGTACAATATAAGCTGAAGCACCGTAAATGAATCCCCCTAACATCTTTCCGTGACTTTTCATCATCGCAAGATATAAAGGCAAGCTCATTTCTCCACTTCCCTTCTGTCATAATAATGCATGAATATATCTTCTAAATCCTGAGGCCGTGTATCGATATGTTGAACATCACAACGACTCAAAAGCTGTACAAATTCTTGATCGTTACCTTGTACCGTTACATGAATGGTTCTTGCGCCTTTGACTTCAGTAATAAGCGGTGATTGAATGATGTGTTCCATGTCACCCTCAGACTTCACTTTCACTTCAAATACTCGGCGTTGTACTCTTCTTAACAAATGCATATCTTCTAACGCCACTAACTTTCCATCTTTTATGATTCCGGCCGAATCACATGTTCGTTCGATCTCTTGAAAACTGTGTGATGACATGAGTATCGTTTTGTTATTTTGTTTTTCTTCCAAGATAAGATCAATGAAGACGCGTTGCATGAGCGGGTCAAGCCCAGATGTAGGTTCATCTAAGATAAGGACTTGAGGGGAATGCATAAACGCTGCGATGATACCCACTTTCTGTTTCATTCCTTTAGACATCTTTCTTATCGGTGAGTTTACGTCTAACTGAAATCGTTCTATTAACTCGTCTCTGCGTTTTATGCACTCTTGCTTTCGCATCTTTTGAACGAGGGACAAAAAGCCAAGCCCTGTCATTCCTTCTAAAAAGACAATCTCACCTGGCAAGTATCCTGTTTTTTCTTGAATACGCGCAGCGTTTTTCCAGCAGTCCATTCCATCGATTGAAGAATAGCCACTATCTGGTTTCATAAAGCCCATTAAATGACGAATGGTTGTTGATTTACCTGCTCCATTCGGACCAATATATCCAAACACCTCGCCTTTTTTTACTTCAAAATTCAGATCGAACAATCCTTTTTTATCCGTAAACCGCTTTGAGAGCCCCTTTACCTGAATCATCCTCACACCCACCTTTTTGAAATATTGAACAATGTATATTTCAAAATAATCATAAGTCTTTTCTTCCCACTAAGCAATACTTTTTGAAATATGTTATTTGTTATTTTTCAAAATGTGTTTTATCCTAGTAAAGAGGTGAAGAGTCTTGAACGGATATGAACGTCGAAAGGAACAAAAGAAAAAAGATATTAAGAAAGCTGCTTTCTCCCTGTTTCAAAAACAAGGCATCAAAGAAATTAAAATAGAAGATCTAGCAAGACATGCCGGGGTATCTCAAGTTACCATCTATAATCACTTTGGAAGCAAAGAAGCTTTGTTTCGGGAAGTGATTAAAGAGTTTGTTGCCGATGAATACGATTTTCATAAAGAGCTCTTTCACAAGGATCTTTCTTTCAAAGAAAAAATGACCTCAAGTATTCTTCATAAAACGGATAACATACAAAATATTCATCCTGAAGTTATAGAAGAGATGATGTTAAACGATGAAGAATTAAAATTATTTTTAGCTGACTTTCAAACGAAGTATAGCATTCCGTTATTAGTTGACCTGATTAAGGATGCTCAAAACAATGGTGAGATCAACCCTGACCTTTCTATGGAGTCCATCATGGTATACATCCAGCTTTTTAATAACAATATGCTCATCTCCATGATTACAGGCGAGAATGGAAAAAAACTTGCAACAGATATCTTTCAAATGTTTTTCTACGGGCTTTCACTGCCAATAGATTCTAAAGAGTTCCTTTAGGGAATGATGTAAGAAAAGAATGTAAAGTTTTTATTTCATTTCTAAACGTTTGTTAATTCCAAGTTAGTTGAACGTTAAAAGAAAGCTTAACTATGTAAAGCTTTTGTAAATTATTGATTACAATTCATTCTTTTTCGACAAAAACTCTTATTTTTTTGTATAATGTGTTGGGTGGTTAAAAAAGAAAAAAATGACTGCCACAAAAAACGTAAAAGAAAAAGGATAAAAGACATTTCTTTTGGAGGGTACTATGTTTACAAAGAAAAAGGATAAGTTCATGGTCATGCTAACGGATATTGCTAGCAACTTGAAAGATTCTGCTGGTTATTTCCACGATTTCAAAATTAATAACGAAAATGATCTTCGCGAATTCGCAGACCATTTAAAAGAACTTGAATCAAAAGGTGATTCTTATGTTCATACCGTTATCATGGAACTGAACAAAGTTTTTATTACACCTATTGAAAGAGAAGATATCTTATCACTTGCTATGAGCATGGATGATATTCTAGATGGTATCGAGCAATCTTCTGCTTTGTTTGACATTTACGCAATTACAAACCCAGATCAATACATGGTTAAATTTGTAGAATACATCAAGTTAAGTGCGGAAGAAATCCTGCTTACTGTTAATTTGTTATCTGAGAAGAAACTTCTTGATATGCGTGAACATGCAATCAAGATTAAAGATTACGAATCAAAATGTGACGATCTATACCGTGAAGCTCAACGAGAATTGTTTGCCACTCAAACAGATCCGATCAAAGTTATCAAGTATAAAGAAATGTATGAAGTGCTTGAAGGCATTGCCGACAGCTGCCAGAACGTTGCAAACACATTAGAATCTATCATTATGAAAAACGCGTAACGGGTGGCTGGTATGGATACAGTATTACTCATTACCATTCTTGTTGTAATCGGTGCGCTAGCATTTGACTTTATTAATGGATTTCATGATACAGCGAACGCGATTGCAACATCTGTTTCAACAAAAGCTTTAACACCAAGAAGAGCTATTATTCTAGCTGCAGTCATGAACTTTGTCGGAGCCATGACATTCACTGGTGTTGCTAAAACGATCACAAAAGACATCGTTGACCCATTTACACTTCCTAACGGGTCAGTCGTTATTCTCGCTGCTCTTGTAGCGGCCATCGCTTGGAACTTGATCACTTGGTACTATGGTATCCCAAGTTCATCGTCACATGCGATCATCGGTTCTATCGCTGGTGCTGCCATTGCAGCTGCTGGTTTTGAAGCACTTCATTATTCTGGTTTTCTAAAAATTATTTATGGTTTGCTTCTTTCTCCAATTCTAGCATTTATCGTAGGTTTTATATTTTATAACGTTATTAAGATGGTATTTAAGAATACGAATTTAACGAAAACGAATAACGGTTTTCGTAAAGTACAGGTAGCTACTGCCGCTCTCCAAGCTTATTCACACGGTACGAATGATGCGCAAAAAGCGATGGGGATCATCACGATGGCATTAATCGCGAACGGCTACACAGATAGCACAGACATTCAGCTTTGGGTACAGGTATCCTGTGCGCTTGCTATGGGTCTTGGTACATCTGTAGGTGGTTGGAAAATCATCAAGACGGTTGGCGGAAAGATCATGAAAATCCGTCCTGTTAATGGGGTTTCAGCTGATTTAACGGGAGCATCTGTTATCTTTGGTGCATCTTTCTTAGGTATTCCTGTAAGTACAACGCACGTTATCACTTCTTCTATCTTAGGGGTTGGTGCGTCTCACCGATTAAAAGGAGTTAAATGGGGAACGGCTAAGACGATGATCATCACTTGGTTCATCACACTTCCAATTTCAGCAACATTAGCAGCACTCTCTTATCTCGTACTAAACTTAATCTTTTAGTCACAGTTAAGCCTTCCGTTATTCGTTAACGGAAGGCATTTTTGTTTTGTTTTACTTTTTGCCAGTGATTCGGATGAGTTAACCTAACAGGTAGTTTTGTTTCAGCATTTCCTTTAGCTGAATTTACTTGTGCTTGTGTTAAAAAGATACTCCCTCTTAAGTCTGCACCACTTATATCAGCATCACGTAAATCCGCCCCTATTAAATCTGATTTTCTTAAGTCCGCATATTTTAAATCTGCCGCTATGAAAAGAGCACCTCGTAAATTTGCGCCACGAAGATCTGCATTTTGAAGATTACTACCGATAAAATCACTGGTCTTGCCTGTTATTTGATACTTCTTATGCTTGTATTCTTCTCTTACTAAATGGCTCGTACGAATCAGCAACTCGTTCATCCTTATACGAATTTCTGCTACGTTCATCATTTTGATCTCTGAAGCTCGGCGTAGAGTAAGATTTTCTATTTCGCTTATAGCCACTTTTAATTCTTGATGGATAGGTTTTGTTACGCTAAGGTTCATCGCCTCAGTTAGGTAATAGATCATTTCTTGAAGTTGTTGCATGATTGGAAAAACATCAAACATCTCGTTCGCTAGCTCTGGATTAGTCTCCCAATCCATTCCTGAAAAAGTGTTTTGTGAGACTTTTTGTCCTGCTCCAAAACACTCATATACCGTACAACCTTTAAACCCTTGATCTCTTAGATGTTGGTGAATCCCACAGCGGAAATCGTCTTGTAAGTTTCTACAAGGCGTTCCACTGTCTTTATCAAAAGCAAAATCAGCAGATTTTGCGTAAGGTAGCGCCACACAGCAAAGGCCAAAGCAACGAGAACAGTCTGCTTGCAATGAAGAATTCATCTGTACACTTCCTTTATCAACGACACATTGTTCATTCTTGTTACGTTAAGAATAACATTTTCATAATGATTTGAGGATAGAGAACTTTCCTTTTTTCCCATAAAAAAATCTCTAACTCAAAATAAGATGAGTTAGAGATGAAAATAAATTATGCGCCTTTTTGTTCTGTTAAAGAACCTGTCTTTTTCAAGAGCCAGTTCTTACCTTCAACTAAACGAGCCGTCATCATACTTGCGACATTATCACCTGTCGCGTTCAGTAATGTGGCTGGCGGATCAATAATGGCAGAGATCGCAGCGATAATCGGCAGTGCTTCTGGAGGAAAACCGAACAGTGATAGAATCAGCATCTCCGCGATCAGTCCACCTTGAGGGATTGCTCCCATTACCATACCCACTAAAAGGGCTACTCCACCAACTAAAAGATACGTGTTGATGCCTGAGAAATCCATATCAAATATTCCAAAAAGAAAAGTAATCTTTAATACCCCACCAATAACAGATCCGTCTTTATGCAGTGTTGCACCAAGAGGAATCGTCGTTTCACTAATATCGTCAGGTACGCCCATTTTCTTAGTAGCTTCTATGTTAACGGGAATACTCGCAGCAGAACTGCACGTTGCAAGACTCGTAACAGATGGCGAGAGCATGTTTTTCCAAAACACACGAATACCAAGCTTTCCATGAGCCATGAACGCGTAAAGCGTAAAGAAGCCGAAGAAATAAATAATAGAGAACGGATAGTAGAATAAGACTGCTTTAAAGTAAGAACCAAGCAGCGTTGGACCGAATTCACCAACAAGTGCTGCAAAATAGGCTCCTAAACCGATCGGGGCATAATACATCACGTATTTTACCATCTGAAGTGTAACTTCACTTCCTGCTGAGAGGAAGTTAGCGAGCGGCTTAGCTTTTTCTCCCACTTTAGATGTTGCAAGACCTAACAACACAGAAAAAAGAATAAGTGCTAACATATTCGCACGACTTAATAAATCGACAAAATCAGGAACCGTAACTGTACTTACTAGCTGATCACCAATCGATACTTCTTCACCCGTTGTATCAGGTTTCACTAGATCAATCTTCACACCCTCTGAAGGCGGAAAGATTTTAATACCAGCCATACTAATAATAGCTGCTACCGTTCCAGTGAATAAAAAGACGATCATCATAGAGCTGATGATTTTACCGAAACGCTTTGAACCAGCCATGCTTGCAACACTCGATGAGATTGAAAAGAACACGAGTGGAACAACAATCATGAACATAACGTTTAAAAACAGATCGCCGAACGGTTTAAGGACAGCAGCGTCCTTTCCCATCGTAGAACCGATTATACTTCCCGCAATAATCGCGAGCAGTAATATGATCGGCGAGCGATATGCTTTCCAAGTATTTTTCATAAAACATTCTCCCCTTAAATAGATTCATAATCACTCTATCTATTTTATACGGAAAAAATATTTTTCATAGAGGTCAAATCAAAATAGTACTATTTTCTAGACAATGTCTCTACAGAAAGTTGCTTAGTTATATGAAATAGTTCTTTTTGAATAGCAAAACCGATTTTTTTATAAAGATGGATCGCTAGCTTATTTTCATTGTTGACGCACAGATCAATATGCTTCAAATGCGGATTGCTGAGCATCCAAGTGACAGCATACGTTAAAAGCTGCACACCGATTCCTTTTTCTCTATGCATTTCATCTACAGCGAAGAACTCAATAGAGCCTTCACCAAACTGTGGTTGTATCTCTACATAAATATAACCCACCACTTCATTCTCAATTTGATATACAAATACTTTATGAAACTCGTTTAATCGTTCAATGATCTGTTGTGAATTGTAATACGTCGAAGGAAAATAGGTATCATGCAAATTCTTGAAATCATTCTTATCCCTTTCTGTATATTCTTTAATGTTATTCACTGCAGCTGTGTTTGTTATTGCTTCCTTGGTGATTGATAGAATGGTGTGTTTGCTTTTTTGGTCTATCATATCGTTATGAGTTAGAAACTTTTTGAGGTCTGTATGATCTGTAGAGATAAAAAAATGAACCGTTTCAATCGTTTGAGGTATGAGCTGGAGTAGGAGATCCCAAAGCTCTTTTGTAATCTGCTGGTGCTCACTATGTGTAATAAAAGGACCCCATATTTCGGCGTTCCGGTTTTCAAGGTCGGCATCAAATCCAAGAACTCCCACTAGAAAGTCATTCTCATAGGCCAACACAAAAGATTCCTGATAAGGAACATCTGAGAGGTCTTCTTTCAGCGAATGAAGAATTTCGTGTTCCATTTCACCGCAATAGCCGCAATGTTTGGATGCCACTCTGTTTTGGACTGCGATGAACTTTGCAATTTCTTTAGCTTTTGAAGAATCTGCTTTTACGAGAGTAATCACGTTATTCCTCCTAAGTCATTTTCTATTCGTTTAAGTTTAACATATTGTTCCATTTCGAAAATAAAAAGACTTCATGATAGAAGTCTTTTTGCTTATCCGTTCTTCATCCATTGATCTATTAAGGTGTTTGATTTATTTGCTTTATTGAAACCAGAAATGATATCTATGATAGAAAAAACCGCTACGATTGTTGCAATTGTGGATATAAACCAAAATGCTGGTACATCAGGGAAGGTGTCATATAGTTTTTCAGTGAATGACTTATTATAAAGCGTTTCATCCGTTAGCATAAAACAAAGTAAGCCTACCGAAATAAAATGATAGATTAAGTTCAATGAAGCAAGTAGATTCGTCCATCTTCCAATAAAAAATTTATAGATAGCAAGACTCACTTCAATGAGAATAAGCAAAATGATAAAAGGAGCATATGAGAATAAAACTTCCTCGTTGAATAGTGGTGCTTTGAGCGTAAGTCCTTCTAATCCTTTTCCACTTTGTTCATACCAGCCGATCATTTCAGACGAGTTAAATAGAACTATGGCCCAAATTGCTGTCCAGAATAAACTAAAGAAAACTTCAGCTTTTGGAATCTGTCTTTTCGTCACTACTTTTTTAAGTTGATATAGATCAGATGGAGACCATGTTTTCTTTTTTCTCGTATAGATATCACCATTTGAAACTCCTGATCGTTCTAGCATGATAAATACAATCGTTACCCAGAAGAAAACTTGAAACAAAACCGTCAAGCTGGATAAGAACATCTTTAAACAAAGTTGACCGATAAAAGCCATTAGAGTGAATAGAGATTTATCACCTTCAAATGTAATCATACCGTTTACAAAGAGGGTAAGGCTACTGGACACTACAGAAATGATAGCTGCCACGATCAACACATTAATATAACTTTCATAAAACATAGGACCTATTACATAGCGAGGTTTGTTGTTGTATTCGCTTGCGAGTTTTACAGGATCTCCGAGTTTCATAAGAACTTCTTCAACATCTTTTTCTGTATGTTGATCTGGAAGCATATCTTCAATCGTTGATCTTAGCTCCATCGCGATGTCATCCCTTATTTTTTCAGGAAGTCTTTGTGTCACTTCACTGATATACGTTTCAATCAAATTCATTTGGAATTCCTCCTTATAACATCGAATTTAATTGCATAGACGTGTTATGCCATTCTTCTTTCAGTTGCTTGAACACTTCTTGACCAAACTCGCTGAGAAGATAATATTTTCTAGGTCGGTTCTCTGTTGTATCCCATTCACTCGTAAGCAGCTCTTGCTTTTCAAGCCTACGAAGAAGCGGGTACAGGGTGCTTTGATCAATGGATACGTTGTTCTCTTCTAACCGTTGCGCGAGTGAATACCCGTATTGCGGTGTTTGGAGCTGGCTTAAGACTGCTAAAGTTAAGGTTCCTCTTCGCAGTTCTGTCTTTAGAGAGAAAATTAATTCGCTCATGCAATCACCTCGATTATAGTATAGTGTATGACATACAGTAATGTAAAGTTCCTAATATAGTGAGAAATAATATATTTTTAAAAAAGAAAAGGGGTCAGACCCCCGGTCTGACCCCTTTTCTCCTTTTCTTTTTCCTTAATACGCTTTTGCCCAGTAGACGAGGTGTTTGGCTTCTTGATCACAGCAAACGCACTTTTCTGCAAGTTTCTCTTGTTCAAACGGTATACATCGTGAGGTTGCCCCTGTTTCGTCTTTTATAAAGCCTTCACAAGCGTCATCCCCACACCACATCGCTTTAATGAATCCACCTTTCTCGGAAAGCTTAACTTTGAATTCATCGAATGTAGTAACCGTGGTTGTTTGATTTTCTCGAAGAGTTTTTGCTTTTTTAAACAAGTTATTTTGAATATCACTTAATGTATGTTGAATGTGTGATTCTAAACCTTGAAGAGATACTGTTTCTTTTTCTCCTGTATCACGTCGTACTAATATCACTTGACCTTGATCGATGTCACGCGGTCCTACCTCAAGACGAAGCGGAATTCCTTTCATCTCATACTCATTAAATTTCCACCCTGGCTTCTTATCACTGGCATCAATTCCTGTTCGAATGGTCTGTGATAGCTTCTCTTTTAAATCGTATGCAAAGTCAAGAACACCTTCTTTATGTTGAGCAATCGGAACAATCATGACTTGAGTTGGTGCTATCTTTGGAGGAACAACGAGCCCTCGGTCATCGCCATGAACCATGATCATCGCCCCGATAATACGGGTCGTAAAGCCCCATGATGTTTGCTGAACAGTTTGTAGTTTACCTTCTCTGTTCGTAAACTCAATACCAAAAGCTTTAGCGAAACCATCTCCTAAATGATGAGAAGTTCCAGATTGCAATGCTTTTCCATCATGCATAAGACTTTCAATCGTAAAGGTATATTTCGCCCCAGCAAATTTTTCTTTTTCTGTCTTCTGCCCCTTCACGACCGGTATTGCAAGGAATTCCTCACATAGATCAGCGTACACATTAAGCATTCGAACGGTTTCATCATGAGCCTCCTCATCTGTTTCATGACAAGTATGTCCTTCTTGCCAAAGAAACTCGAGTGTACGAAGAAATGGCCTTGTTGTCTTTTCCCATCTCACAACGTTCGACCACTGGTTATAAAGCTTTGGAAGATCGCGATGTGAATGGATGATGTTTTTAAAATGCTCAGCAAAAAGAACTTCTGATGTCGGACGAACACAAAGGCGTTCTGTCAGCTTTTCTTCTCCTCCATGTGTGACCCATGCTACTTCAGGGGCGAATCCTTCAATATGGTCTTTTTCTTTTTGAAGCAGACTTTCTGGAATAAAAAGCGGCATATACACATTCTCATGACCTGTCGCTTTGATTTGATTATCAAGTTCCTTTTGAATGTTTTCCCATATTGCGTACCCGTAAGGTCTAAGAATCATAGATCCCCGAACACTTGAATAATCAATTAGTTCCGCTTTTGTTACCACATCTGTATACCATTGAGCAAAATCATCTTGCATACTCGTTACATTCTTAACAAATTCCTTTGCCATTGATTGCACTCCTCGCTAATATTAGAAAATAAAAAAAGCCACACTTCTCATTAGGGACCAATTTCTTGGCGGTACCACCCTAATTCAAAGCATCGCTTTACACTCTTTCATGATAACGGTATTTAACCGCTGAATATCTTAAAATAAGATACAGAACTCAGAGGCAGGTTCAATCGTTTGTCAGTAGAAGCCTTTCAGCCATACAGCTCCCTCTCTAAAATGACAGAATCAATCTACTAATCCTCTTCTTCGTTTTCTTCTTCATATGTTTTTGAAATTATATGTGATATTGGGATGAACTGTCAAATCTTTTTTTATTGATGAGGTTAAATAGGTTAACCTGGTAAACAGAAAACCTGTATCCCATTAAAAGGGGTACAGGTTTTCTCAATGCTGTGAGACTTGAATGTAATGCTAGGAGTGTCCACTCCACAAATACAAATTTAGTGAATTTGTATTTGTTTGGGGTCAGACCCCTAGACCCACCACATCTCCGCTGGCTGCTCGGCGATGAGGATCGACTGCAGGTTCTTCACCGCGCGGTTGAATCCTTCGTCGATCGACATGATCGGATCTTCATGCTCGATGCTTACTACGTAGTCATAACCATACGTACGAAGTGCACTCATCATATCGGACCAATCTTGAACAGAGTGACCGCAGCCTACTGAACGGAAGCTCCATGCGCGGTTTTGAACAGCTCCGTATGGCTGCATATCCGTTAATCCGTACATGTTAATATTATCTTGGTCTAAGTATGTGTCTTTTGCATGGAAGTGGTGGATTGCTCCAGCTTTTCCAAGAATCTTAATTGCTGCCACAGGATCGATGCCTTGCCACCAAAGATGGGATGGATCAAGGTTGGCACCAATTGCGTCACATGTTTCTTCACGCAGCTTCAGTAACGTATATGGAGTATGCACTAAGAAACCACCGTGAAGCTCTAAGCCGATCTTCACTCCATGTTCTTTTGCAAATTGACCCCACGTGCGCCAATATGGAATCAACTTCTCTTCCCATTGCCACTTCAACACATCGCTGTATTCATTCGGCCAAGGGGAAACTGGCCAGTTTGGATACTTTGCATTCTCAGAGTCACCCGGTACACCAGAGAAACAGTTTACCACTGGTACATTCATCAATTCAGCCAGTTCAACAGTTTTTACAAAAGTTTCATGTGACTCTTTTGCAAATGCCTCGTCTGGAGATAACGGATTCCCGTGACAACTGAAGGCTGAAATCGTCAAACCACGCTTCTCTACTTCATGAAGGTACTGTGATCGCTTCTCTTCACTCTGAAGTAGTTCATCAAGCGGACAGTGAGCGTTTCCTGGATAGTTACCCGTTCCAATTTCTACGGCTTGTACGCCTGCTTCTTTCACATAGTCAAGCATGTCTGTAAATGATTTCTGTGAAAACAGGACCGTAAACACACCTAATTTCATACTATTTCACTCCTTTTTCAATTCCTAGTTGAACGCCTTTTCCCATAAGACTACTAGCATAGATCGCTTCGATCACCCGTGAAGTATTCATCGCTTCCTCAGCTTTCACAAGAGGTTCTGCTTTACCTAAACAGCTATCCACAAAATTCTCAGCTTGAGGAAGACCGGGGTTGTCTTCTCCTAGGATCCAATCTGCTTTAGTTGTAGTCATCATACCGTTTACTGCTTTGTTCACCGCAAATGGGAATACATCCAGTCCGCCTTTATCACCAGAAATGCGCAGCAGTTCTGCATCGTCCGGAATATTTGCCGCCCACGATGTTTCAAACAGAATCGTACCACCGTTCGCGAGACGAATATACGCGGTGACATGATCATCGACTTCAAATGTTTCTGCATCAAACGAGCCCCATTGGTTTACTTGTTCCGCTTCACGGCTGACGGTGTTATACGTTTGACCAGATACTTCACTCACAACCGGGTTATCTAAAAGCCAAAGTGTCAGATCCAGCAGATGGCAGCCATAGTCGATCAAGCTGCCGCCACCTTGAAGCTCTTTATTTGTAAATACTCCCCAACCCGGAACTTTTCTTCTTCTAAGCGCTTGTACACGAACGACTAGAGGATTACCAACTTCTCCAGACTCCATGATTCGTTTTGCAGCTTGAGACTCTTTCATGTATCGATAGTGATAAGCAATCGATAATACTTTTCCTGATCGCTTCTCTGCTTCTACCATTTCAGCACATTCTTCAACGGTCATTGCCATCGGTTTCTCACACAGAACATGTTTACCTGCATCCAATGCTGCAACTGTGATCTCTCTATGAAACTTGTTAGGCGTACAGATCACAACCGCATCTACATGCGGCCACATCTCTACGTAACTCGTAAAATAGTTCGGTACGTGAAATTTTTCAGCAACACTTTTCGCAACATCCACGTTTACATCACTAATGGCCGTCACTTCTGCTTTTTCACTTAAACTTTGAAAAGCGGGGATATGTCGGCCTTGTGCGATGCCGCCTGCCCCTATGATCCCAACTCTAAGTTTCATGCGTGAACTCCTGTTTTAACTTTTTCGATCGTCTTCTTCTCGTTTGATTCTAAAGCAGCTAGAATTACGGCCAATGAGCGTTTTCCTTCTTCGCCCGTGATCAGTGGAGCATGACCCCCTTCAATCGCCTCGATAAAGTGATCTACCACGTGAGAGTTAGACTGGTTATCATTCGTTTGGATCGCACCCATCTCATAGCGTACAACATTTCCATTCGTGTATTGTGCGACTAAAGAATATTTCGGTTCATCTTCTAATCGAAGGATACCTTTTTCGCCATAGATGATCGTAGAGTTATCTTCTTTTGCCGTGTAAGACCAACTAGCCGCCAATGTTCCGATAATTCCACTCTCTGTTTTCAACACGCAAACAGCTGTATCATCAACTGAAGCAAACTCTTTTGCGCTCGTCTCAACAAAAGCACCAACTTCGGCTATCTCTTCTCCAAGAATGTATCGAATCAAGTCTGTTTTATGAACACCAAGGTCTCCCATTGCGCCTATAAATGCTTCATCCTTTTTAAAGAACCAGCTGTTCACACCATCTACGCTCCAGCCTTCAGGTCCTGGATGCCCGAAAGCCGTACGGAAGCTGTAAATTTTCCCGATATCACCAGAGGCAATTAGCTCACGCGCTTTTTGATGTGCCGGAACAAAGCGCTGATTATGACCGATCATTAGCGTTTTTCCGCTCTTTTCTGCTGCAGCGATCATTTCCTCTGCTTCTTGAAGCGAGGTTGCCATCGGTTTTTCACATAAAACGTGCTTTCCAGCATTTAAAGCTGCAATTGAAATCGGCGCGTGAAGAAAATTAGGCGTACAAACACTTACTGCATCTACATCTTTAAGCGCAAGAAGTTCATTATAATCCGTAAAGATCTTTCCTCCATAAACCGCTTGTGTTGACTCAGCACGTTCTTTTACAATGTCACAAACCGCAACGATCTCTACGTCCTGATTCGCTGCATATTCTGGCAGATGGCGATGCTGTGCGATACTACCGCAACCAATAATTCCAACTTTAATTGTCATGATTATTTCCTCCTTATAGTGGGTGTTTAATCGTTTTTATTTACTTTGCACCGATCGCTTCAAGCGGCTTAGCATTTCCGTACTTTGGCGCTTCACTGCCTGAAGGAGCTAAGAAAGATACAGCATTCGTGATTACTTTTTGTACATCTTCGTTATAATACGTTGGATACGTCTCATGTCCCGGACGGAAATAGAACACTTTTCCTTTGCCACGATTGTAAGCCGCTCCTGATCGGAACACTTCTCCTCCTTCAAACCAGCTAACAAATACTAGGTCATCTGGAGCAGGGATATCGAAATGCTCTCCATACATCTCTTCTTTTTCAAGCTCGATATATTCACCAAGTCCGTTTGCGATCGGGTGACTTGGATTAACGATCCAGATGCGTTCCTTTTCATCAGCTTCGCGCCACTTTAGATCACATGAAGTTCCCATCAATTTTTTAAAGATTTTAGAGAAATGACCAGAATGAAGGACGAGTAGACCCATGCCATCTAGTACTCGTTGATATACTTTATTTACGATCTCATCTTCTACTTCATCATGAGCTAAGTGTCCCCACCATACTAAAACATCCGTGTTATTTAACACATCTTCTGTTAGACCATGTTGAGCTTCATCAAGTGTTGCTGTATTCACATCATGTCCTGCTTTTTCAAGGAATTCTTGAATAGCACCATGAATTCCTTTTGGATAAATATCTTTAACTACCAGATTTTTCTGTTCATGACGGTTTTCATTCCAAACTGTAACTTTAATCATGTATAACGTCCTCCTAAGTGTGTAAGCGTTTTACGTAAACGTTTACGTAAATCCCAAATAAAAATGAAGCTTTGAGTTAACCCGTTTTTTACTTGTCACGAAAATCACTGACTGATTGCCTTTCCACAATGGTAAAAGGCATATAACGGCTTTTTGCTTCTTGTTGTTCACCTTTAATCAAACTGACTAGCATTTCACCTGAGGTTTGTCCCATATCCTTTAACGGCTGAGATACAGTCGTTAGTGGCGGATAACACATCTCAGCAATCTTCAAGTTATCATAACCGATGATTGATAGTTCCTCTGGCACCCTTATTCCTAACTGATGTGCAGCAGACATTGCACCAATGGCCATCTCATCACTTGCTGCGAATAGTGCAGTCATGTCAGGAAGTTTTTTTAGCAGAAGCGGCAGCGATTCTTTTCCGTTTTGAAAACGATAGCCCTCATTTTTCGTTATGTGATTGTTAGTAAATGGTAGACCATTACTCTCAAGAGCTTTTTGAAATCCTTGCATTCTTGGTACTCCAGCAATCGGATCCTCATCGCTTCCACCGATCATGCCAATCACTTTATGACCTTTTCGAATCAAATACTCTGTAGCTTGAAAAGCTCCATCAAAATCATTTACCCGAACAAACGGAAGATCGTATTTGGATGACGCCGTAGAAACAAGGACAACAGGTACTTTCATCTCTTGAAAGATTTTATAGTACTCTTCTTTAACATCTTCTGAAGCAAAGATGATTCCATCTACTCGTTTTTCTTGCAGCAGCCTCAAATACTTCACGGTTCTCTTCCCACTCGAAGTGGTGTTGCAGACGATTACGCTGAATCCTCCGTCATGCGCCGCATTCTCTACACCTTCTAATACTTCTGACGAGAGCATTCCAGATACATCTGGAAAAAGAACCCCGATCGTCTGTGTCCTCTTGTTGATGAGCCCGCGTGCGATCGCGTTAGGCTGATAGCCGAGTGCTTCAATTGATTGCTGCACTTTTTTCTTTGTTTCCTCCGAATAGCCAGGCAATCCGTTCACAATTCGAGATACTGTAGCGATTGAAACGTTTGCATGCTTGGCAACATCTTTTATTGTCGGATTCAAAACATCTCCCTGCTTTCTTGTTACGTAAACGTTTACATTTACACTTACAATCTATCAGCGCTTTTAGAAAAAGTCAATTATTTTATTATCAAATTAAGATTACGAATTACTAAAAAGGGAAAAGACTACTAATATGAAATGGAGGTCAGATTTAATGTGGTATCAGCACTCATTCTTTAAGTACGCCGCAGGTTCAGTCTTACTGTTAACCATCCTTTATTTACTAGGAAAAATTGATTACCTGCTTGACTTCCTATATCTCGTAATATCTAGCGTTTTCTTCCCTCTATTTATCGCAGGGTTGCTTTATTATTTGCTTAGACCAGTCATACGCTTCTTCATTCAGAAAAAAGTTCCTAAGTTTGTAGCGATACTTGTAGTGATGGTCGGATTGATCTTAGCCGTAACAGGCATTGCCACGCTAGCCGTCCCCGTTGTAGCCGATCAGCTTTCTAATATCACCGACGATTTCCCAAAAAAGATTGGTGAAGCTACTGAAAAAACAGGTACGATGATTACCGGCAGTAAAAAATCGTTCATCGATAGCACACAGATAACAAAACTCGCCACACAACGATTAGAAAAGTTTACTAGTACCGTCTCAAAAGATGTTATTGCCCTTGTAGCCACATTGACGAATATTGCTCTTGTATTGTTAGTGGTCCCTTTTATTCTTTTTTATTTGTTGCTTGACGATAAGAAATTTTTTAATTATTTCTTAAGGTTTGCTCCTCATCACATGGAGTATGAAGTTGCTGCGATTTTACGAGATATTGATTCAACCTTATCTTCGTATATTAAAGGACAAGTTCTTGTGGCATGGTTTGTCGGCATCTTTATGTATGCCGGTTATTTATTGATCGGGTTAAAGTTCGCTTTAGTTCTTGCTCTTTTTGCTGTTCTAACGAATGTGATTCCTTTTTTAGGACCATTTATCGGTGTATTTCCAGCTCTTTTAGTAGGTTTGATCCAAGATCCTTTTATGGCAGTTAAAGTCGCTATCGTAACGCTCGTTGTACAACAAGTAGAGGGAAATATTTTGTCTCCTCAAATCATGGGAAAACAGCTTCGTATCCATCCGCTCACCATCATCCTAGTCGTACTCATGGCAGGTGCAGCATTTGGATTTATCGGTCTGCTTTTAGCCATCCCTACTTATGCGGTTTTGAAGACGATCATCAGTAATGTGTACCGAATCTACTTGTTATACAACCCACCAGAGACTAGAAGTAATCTACTCTGAAAGGAGATACGTGCTTATCGTGAAACAGCCTTTTGTAAAAGAACCAACATTCAAAGATAAAATGAAAACTCATTATGAATCGTATCGCCCTTGGGTACACCGCTCTGCTCGTATCGGGTATCTTTCAAAAGGTATCGTTTATATCATCATCGGCATTCTAGCGCTAATCATGTCTATAGGAAAACACCCTAATGAAGCGAGTTCAAACGGAGCACTTTACACAATCGCTCAACAGCCATTCGGCCCCGCATTATTAATCGTGCTTTCCTTAGGTTTGAGTGCATTCGCTTTTTGGCAGATTGTTAAAGCTCTTTTCGATCCTGAGTGTGCAAAACACGATTGGAAAAGATGGTTTAACCGATTAAATTTTTTAATCATTGCAGGGATTTATATTGCAATGTGTATCAGTTCATTACGCATCTTGTTTCGTGCAAGAGCAAAATCTTCTGATGAAACATACCAAACTCTTTCAGCACAAATGCTTTCACAGCCTTTTGGTCAGCTTTTGGTCGCTATAGGTGGTATTGTTTTTGCTATTACAGGTATAGTCTTTATGTTTCAAGCCTTCACACACCGATTTAAACGTGATTTAAAAAAGAATGAAATGAACAAAAAAGAGTGGAAGTGGAGCGGTTACATTGGAACACTCGGAATGGCAGCACGCGGAATCGTTTTTATGATAATTGCGTTCTTTCTCATACGAACAGCCGTTTTGGCTGATCCAGATGAAACGCGTGGTTTGGATGGTGCACTCCTAGAACTTGCCTCACAGCCGTTCGGCCCCGTTCTTCTCGCCATCGTAGCAATCGGCTTTATATCGTACGGTATATTCATGTTCGCAAGTGCTCGATATAGACGATTGAATAACTAGACAAAGGCCCCGGTCTCATATATGAGACCGGGGCCTTTGTCTTTGTGGGAAAGACATAATGAAGAAAATGTCTTTCTTGGGGGTCTGACCCGGGTCAGACCCCAGAAGACCATTTCTTAAGCGTTTTATCTGTTGGCAGCATGACAGTTAACAATCCTACTAACGGCAAGAAGCTGATCAAAAACATCGTGTTTGAGATGCTTGTAACGTCAGCGACCTTACCAAGCACTACCGATCCGAGCGCTCCCATACCAAACGCCAAGCCTACGATCAAACCTGATACCATGCCTATTCTGCCTGGTACTAGTTCTTGAGCGTATACGACCGTCACCGAAAAACTCGTGTTCAAAATGAAACCGATTAAGAAGAACAAAGGAATAACGGCCCACAGTCCTACGTGTGGAAGAAGGAGAGCGAGTGGAGCAGTTCCGACCATCGACCAAAAGATCATGTTTCTCTTTCCTAGCCGGTCTGCGATCGGTCCTCCAAAGAATGTTCCGAGTACACCGGAGGCCATGAAAACAAATAAATAAACTTGAGCTTGTCTAATCGTCAATCCATAATCATCGATCAAATAAAATTGATAATAGTTTCCGATTCCAGAGAAATACCATGAACGAGCAAATACTAAAAACACGAGTAATGCCATCGCTCCTATTACTTGTTTTTTTCGCTTTCTATCAATCTTTTTCTTCTCGCCAGTTTGCTTTTGAACACGAGGAAAATGCACGAGCTGTTTAGCATACCAGCCTGAAACATAAAACAGTACAAAAATGGCGATAGCCGCCAGTGAAGTAAACCATACAGCTCCAAACTGTCCGAGTGGGACGAATACGAGTGCCGTCATCACAGGGGCGAGCGAACTGCCTGTATTTCCTCCTACTTGATAGATGGATTGAGCTAGACCTCGTCGGTTTCCTGCTGCCATATACGCGACTCTAGACCCCTCAGGGTGAAAGACAGCAGACCCTAAACCGATTCCAACAACCGAGAGTATGATCATATAAAAGGAATCTGCAAACGCGATGCCTAACATTCCTATTAAACTCGCCATCATACCAACAGGCAGTATATAAGGTGAAGTCGTTCTATCCGTATACCAACCAATCACTGGCTGCATGATAGAAGACGTGATGTTTAAAGTAAAAGCAATCCAACCAAGCTGAGTAAATGAAAGATTCATTGATTTCTCTAAAATTGGAAAGATGGCTGGAATAACTGCCTGCATAGAGTCATTTAATAAATGCACAAAACTTATCGCAAAAAGAATAGAATAGATCGTTTTTTGTTGGTTAGAAGTATCTGTTGACTTGCCTGTGGTAGCTGACATGCTTCATTCCTTCTTTCGTTTATCTTTACAAACTCATATACTGTTAAACAATGCAACTTACATTAGATTACCATATTCAGCTTGATCAAAACGAAATGGCATGCATGTGAAGATCAAAATGAAGCAAACACCCGTAGAAAAAATCGTAAAACAAGACGGGAAATAAATTGTTTGGGGACTGACCCCATCAGTACATAAGAAAGCCAGTCGTTGATCACGACTGGCTACCATGAACTTATCTCTCTTCTATCTCTTAGATCTTTTCGATCACTTTATCAATGATCCCGTATTTCAATGCTTCTTCTGCAGACATGAAATAATCACGGTCAGTGTCTTTTTCTACCTTCTCGATCGGTTGACCCGAACGGTCAGAGATGATCTTATTCAACAACTCACGAGTCTGCAGGATGCGCTTCGCGTGAATTGCCATATCTGAGGCCTGCCCTTGTGTTCCGCCTAATGGCTGGTGGATCATCACTTCTGCGTTCGGAAGCGCGTAGCGTTTTCCTTTTGCACCAGCTACCATGAGTACAGCTCCCATTGACGCCGCCATCCCGATACAGATCGTTGAAACATCTGGTTTGATGAACTGCATCGTGTCGTAGATCGCTAGACCTGCTGTAACAGAACCTCCTGGTGAGTTGATGTAGATGGAGATATCTTTATCCGGATCTTCAGCAGCTAAGAAGAGCAATTGAGCAACGATAGAATTTGCCACGTTATCATCGATCGCACTTCCCAGCATAATAATTCTGTCTTTTAATAAACGCGAATAGATATCATAAGATCGCTCTCCACGGTTTGTCGACTCTACTACCATAGGGATTAGATTCATCTGTTTTCCTCCTAATTAGGCTGCAATTGCCATTGGGTTTGTATTTGTTTTTGGTGAAACATGTATTTTACCAAATCCTGACGTGATAAAAATGATCTTAGCCGGCTCCTGCACCGTTTCTGTTTCTTTCACCTGTACTTCCGTTTTCATAGGAAGGATGTTCGCATCCTCATTTGCCACTTCAGAATTGATCGGGAAAACAGTACCTTTGCTCTTCTTATTCACGTTGTGCCGCCTCCTTCAGGTTTTGGGTACATCGCCATTGAAACGTGATACACTTTTGCGTTCTCTTCGTTTGGTCTGTGGTGTTTTTGTATGAGAGTGGTGAGCATATCTGCATATTCCTGTAAAAATGCATTGCGGTGTTCCATGGTAGAAAGTGCTAGTTCCATTTCTACTACTGCGCTTGGTATCTCTTCTTCCTCCGATTGCTCCATTAAAGAAATGGCATCCCGCTTCATCTTCTCTGTAAGGGATAACACATGAGCAAGAGCGGTTTGATCTTGGAGTTTTTTTATCGTATCAGAAGAGAGACCTAATGAATCTGACAATAAAAAAGAACGGCCGGCACTTACATATAGAACTTCTACAAGGTTCCTAACATTCCTTGTGCCTGCGCGAACCACAAGGCCCACTTTTTCTAATGCTTTAAGATGATAATTAATCTTTTGAGCGGAATCGTTCATTCTTTTTGATAGCTCTGTCGCAGAACGCGGCTCTTTTAACAAACTTATGAGCTCAGATCTTACAGGATGCAATAGTGCAGCTGCTTGTTCCGGTTCTGTGACAATAAACGTCTCTGGCATTCTTTGATTCCTCTTCACTCTCATCACCTCACTTCACAATAATATATGTTCGTTACATAAAAATATTTCTTTACGTAAAATTATTTTATTACGTTCAGTATCATTTTGTCAAAGATTTGAAAAAAATATACGTTTGCCTAAAAATAAAGAAAACAGACTGATTTTCATTTCAGCCTGCTTTCTATACATTATCCTTTTTATACAAACGGTACGATTCCAAGAATGAAAAAGACCGTGGCCATTCCTGTGTTCAACCAAAACTCAGTTTTTTGATTAAAAATTTTTCGCTCAACTGCACGAAAGATAAAGATCACCATCAAGATTGAAAATAATACAGTGGGATTTTCCCAAGTCTTACCGTTATAAATAGCTAAAAGCAGTCCAAAAAACATAAGAACCATCTCTGTATACACCCAGGGTTTTGGACGTTTTTTCATCCGATCTTCCCCCTATTCAGGTTGATAGTACACATTGTACGGTATGTGAGCCTATCCGGTGCATAACTTCATAGAGCTTTTTCTTCGTTCGATCCTAACCAGTTTTTTGCCGCTGCATTTTTAAAAAGAAGACGGAGAATTAGCAACCCGATCACTCCACCAACGATGGAGCTAACCAAAAAAGGAGTGACAAAAAAGAATGCACCCGATTTTGATCCTAAGAAAACAGTAGCAACCGGCACTGCTATAACAGCTCCTATAATTCCAGTTCCAACCCATTCCCCTATTACTGCGAACGTGTATTTTTTTCCTTTTTTATAAAGGTAACCGGCCAAAAATGCACCGATCATTCCCCCCGGAAAAGCAAGCAGAGAGCCGATTCCAATTAAGTTACGAAGCAAACCGATACTGAATGCGACGATTACCGCCGGAATGGGTCCGAGCATCACACCAGCCATCACGTTGATCGCATGCTGAACGGGAAACGCTTTTGCTACTCCAACAGGAATATATAACAAATGTGAACAGATATCTTCACTTCACTTCTCTTTTCGCTGTTTGAATAGCAAAAAGAAGGTTGCTTGAAGCGGAAGAAGGATCAACTGCACCACTTATTTCTGAGATTAGAGCTACACCATCTGCACCTGCTTTAATGACTTCACTCGCGTTTTGCAGCGTAATCCCGCCGATACCAACAAGCGGAATGTTCACTTGATTGCTGCGAAGTTCTGCGATTAGATCAACGCCTACAGGTTTTTTGGCATCAGGTTTTGTACTCGTCTGATAGATCGGGCCAGCACCAATATAATCGGCTCCATGTTCGATGGCATCCTTCGCCTCAGCAAGTGTGTGAGCTGACACACCTAAAAGTTTACCTTCTGTTTCTTTACGAATATACGCCAGATTACCATCTGTTTGACCAACATGAAGTCCATCCGCATCAACAGCTTTCATCAAATCTAGATCGTCATTCACGATAAATAGCACATCATGTTTGTGGCATATTTCCTTTGCACGCTTTGCCATTTCTAACTGCTTCTGACCACTCAAGCCGTTAACACCTTTTTCACGAAACTGAAACGTGGTAATTCCACCTTGAATCGCTTGCACAAGAATGCGATAAAAATCTTCTGGTGAACAGCAGTTCATCGTCCCTGCTACATAATAGAGTGATAGATCTTGTTGTAAACGTGTCTTTGCTTGAGTTTTCATCGGTTCGCTCCCTCCTTCAACACGTGATCTTGCCAGTGGATGGATCCGTGAAATATCTCATGAGTAGATTCTAAACTATAGAGCTGATCGAGAAGGTTTTGCTGAAAGCTTCCAGGGCCTTTGGCCGTTTTCACAGCCTCTTCAGCCGCCTTAGTGAGCATCAATAGTGCAAGTGCTGTTCGTTCTAGTATCGGAAGGTCAACTTTAGCTCTTGTAACTTCTTTTTTCCGATTTCCCTGATAGAGAGCTACCATTGATGTAGCAAAGCACCCTGTCCCGGTGACATAGGAAAGCATCGGATCTCCATGAGAAAGAACGATTGCTCTTTCACCATCTGAAATAACATCTTTAGTTCCAGTCATGGCGATAAGACAGCCTGTTTGCTTCGCAGCAGCTCTAGCAAGCTTGATGAGATCCTCTTCCGAGTTAGGTAGATCACCATCTACTCCTCTGCCTTCCCATGCGCCTTCAGCCAAAAACTGCATCTCCGCAGCATTACCGCAAATTGTCAGAATTGTTTGGGGTCTGACCCCCTTCAATTCTGAATATTCAAACAACAACTTTCTTACAAGCTCTTGCCTGAACGATGATAATCCTATCCCCACTGGATCGAGGACTACTGGCACTTCTGCATGCATTGCTCTTCGTAGAGCGAGTATCATAGATTTCGCTGATGCTTCATCTAAAGTACCGATGTTTAGTACTAAAGCATCGGCCACACTTACTGCTTCTTCGACTTCACATGCGTCATGCACCATCATTGGGCTTCCTCCTGCTGAGAGGACACCATTAGCTAGAAAGTTCATGGTTACGTTATTCGTTATATGATGAACGAGCGGCTTTTCTTCTCTGATCTGTGATACGAACGTTTTCCATTCTTGTATTCTAGTATTGTTCATGTGTAACCCTCCTATAAGCGAAATGATTGACCGGTCCATGACCTGAACCAACATCGATTCCATGTTCGATAGCAGTTTGTATATATTTTTTTGCACACACTATCGCATTCTCTGCTTTCTTACCAGAGGCAAGCTCAGCTGCTATAGCCGCTGAGAACGTACATCCTGTTCCGTGTGTATTTTTTGTTTGAATCCGCTTCTCTACAAGTTCGATCATTTCAATGCCATTAAAGACAAGATCTGATACAAATTCACCATCTCCAAAGTGTCCACCTTTAACAACAACATGATCAGCACCAGCGTCAAATAAAACTCTTGCCGCCTCAATTCTAGCTTCAATGCAGTCTATCTTTATCCCTGTTAATGCTTCTGCTTCCGGAATGTTAGGAGTGATGATTTTTGCGAGTGGAAGCATGCATGTTTTCATCGCATGAAGTGCTTCTTCACCTAACAGCGTTGCGCCTCCTTTTGCGATCATGACTGGGTCGACGACTACGTTCTCCCATTGAAATTCCCTTATCATATATGCTGTTCTCTCGATATACTCACCTGAAAAAAGCATTCCTGTCTTAATGGCATCCGGCGTCAGATCAGTCCCTATTGACTTCAACTGAGCTTCTAATCCCTCTATTGCGACTGGAAATATCCCTTGGACACCTGTTGTGTTCTGTGCAGTAACTGCAGTAAGAACCGACATACCGTACACACCTAATTCTTGAAACGTTTTTAAATCAGCCTGAATGCCTGCTCCCCCGCCACTGTCTGATCCTGCGATCGTGAGGGCTTTACTAACTTTTATCAAATGTCCCATAACTTCTACCTCCTAGTTGTCTATGCAAAAAAGCCACCCGCTTATTTAGCGGGTGGCTTAAATTTTCAAATCATAAAGGAAACGATAGTTTATCCACGCCGCTTCCCTACGCCAGTATGAACTGGATCAGGTTCAAAGGGTCGAAAGTCATAACCTTCTCTCAGCTTAGAATAAGCACCCCTAGCGAAATAACAATATTGAGTTAACACAATCCTACTCATACATAAACAATAATGTCAATATTTTTTAGGTTATCGGTTTCAAAAAGTTTAACCCTCTTGAAATACGGGGAAATAATAACTAACACAGAATTACAACATAAAAAACATAGAAATAAAACATTCGTAACAAATAGTTTTTTACCAGAAATAAAAATTACAATTCATTAACATTTTTCCCAGAAGGTGGTGAAAGTAAGGTACTTTAGAAGCAATAAAGAAATTTTTTCTGAATTTTCAAACAAAATGGTTGTCATTAGGCATCTTGCTCAGTATACTAGTAGAAACCTAGAAACATAAAAGGTTAATTGGATAGGGAGATAATTTAAGGAGGGAAACAGGATGAAAGACAAAAATGCTTCTTTTAACAAGAACCAAAATGAAATGGTGCAGTACAAACAACAAAAAAGAGACCCATTTGCCTTCAGCCTTATTGCCCAAATGGTACTGGATGAGGCCCTTCACAATTATTACAGAGAGTATTATGAAAGAGAAATTGACAATGCCTTGGATACAAAAGATAAAGAACGATTCATGAAATTGAGCGCAGAGTACAAAGCGTTTCTCAGTTAGTGCTTTTGGGCGGCACACTCTCTAAAAAGGTGCCGTAAAAGCCAAAACACCCTTTCAGCAAACGGTGGAATCATCCGTGCTGCAGAGGGTGTTTCTGACGTCCCCGTTACTGACAAGTTAAAACCTATTTTTTAAGTCAAAGTTGTCGGTGATTCCGGCTTTTTCTTTTGCACTTTTTTCCGTTTCAACCACCACACATAAATCACAATGACTACGATCACCCAGATTGGCGCAAGACCCAATAAACTTACTACAACAAACGAAATAGCAGACATTAAAAAGTTAACTGTATCCATAAATAGGACCTTTGTTTTTGCCCACGTATTTAAACCTTCTGTTTCAAGTGCTTTCGCATTTAAATTTTTCACTTCAAATTGTATCGTAACAGTTGAATAATCACTTTGGTTTTGTAAAAAATTCAAACGCCCCTCTACCTGTTCGATCTCTTCTTGAACAGCAGCCAAATCACCCGATATCTTCAACAAATCTTCTGTTTTCTGAGCATTCTTCATGAATGCTTCAAGCCGCTCTCTTACTTGTTGTTTGGCTTTTAACCGTGAAGATAGATCAACGTATTCTTCCGTAACATCTTCTCCACGAATATTTTCGTTTGGAGTCCCCTTACTCAAACCTCGAACCTCGTCTAAGAAAGGACGAAAATTTTTCATCGGTACACGAACAACCATCACACCAGATTCATAATCTTTCTCTCCTGTACTCGTGTTCGACTCAACCATATATCCGTCCATTGTCTCTAACTTTTTCCGAACGGCTTCCATAGAGGTTTGTAATCTATCTACTGTAATCTCAAGATCAGCGTGATAGATCACTTTTCTTTGGTTCTTCATTTGTTGCTCATCTTTTCCTTTTTCAGATTCAGAACTCTGACTTTCTTCTGTAGAGGTATCCATGTTTGCTTCAGACTTGCTGCCACTATCTCGGTCTATTGCTTTATCACTTTTTGAACTGCTATCGCTGCTGCATGCACTCAACAAAAACACAGTTATGAATACCCACATTTTCCATCTCTTCCACATATCGTAATTCCCCCTTTCTCGCTTAGACGCTCTCTACAAGAAAAAGGTTTCAGTTCCCAAAAAAACCAACCTATTGAATGATTTTTTCCGAGACATTTTTGTGATAAAATAGTGTCTGATGATTTGTAGTTTGAAAAAAAACCGATTTATGCTAGTATGTACAGGATAAGTAAGTGGTTTACTGGAGGAATAGCATGTCAATGATAGGAAGAAATGATCCGTGCTATTGTGGCAGCGGAAAAAAATATAAAAAATGTTGCTTACATAAAGAAGAGCAAACACGTGAAGTATCCTTTCATCAAGAAGGACTCATCAAATATGCTCTAGAGAACTATCAGCAGGATTTAGCTGCACGTACTTCTAAGTATGTGAAAAAATACCCTGTTGCTAAAGAGCAAGAACAAACATACGCAAACATTGCCGTTTGTTGGGAGATCTTTTGCTCAGAGATTAAGGAAAACAAGACCCCTGTTCAACTTTATGTAGAAAAAGTGAAGAGTTCTGTTAAACCAGAAGTAGCTGAAATTCTAGCTGGCTGGACAACTGCTGCACCTTCACTATATAAAGTTTTAGAGCAAAAGACAGGATTCATCTTTACCGTTCAGGATATTTGGACAGAAGCGGTGTATGATGTCACGATCAATGCTGCTGAAAAGCCAAAAACAGAAAGTGCACTACTTGGAACACTCGTTTCAAACGGAATCAACCATGAGTTTTACGTTGGATATGTAGAAATGCCGATGACTGAACTTCCGCCGCTAAAAATAGCGATAGAAAAGATTCAGCCTCAACAAGATCCAAAAGTTACATTCAAGAACGAATTCCCTGCTGTTCTGCAACTAGCTTTGATCGATATTAGTGCTGGTGTACCTCAATCTCAAGTTGAGAAGAAGGAAACTGACGCTACTTCTACCAAAGTCGAAAAAGCAGAAGAAGCCGCGGATTTTAAAGATGAAAAATACAATGCTGTAACCGAGCTCGTTAAAGCAAATGCCGAAACAGAAGTTGTAGAAGAAGCAGAAAAGCTTTGGAGTGAGTACGTTACAGAAAGCAAACCTGCTATTCGTAAAGAAGAAATTTACGCGGCTGCCCTTGACTATCTCGTTTCAAAAGATATTCGAGGAATCGCTTCTACTCAAGCAGAAACAGCTAAAAAATATGGTGTCTCACCTGCTAGTCTATCCTCACGATATCGTGAGATGAAAGAACTATTAAGCGTATAAACGTTTTTTTCACTAACCCGCCTGATGCCTCAGGTGGGTTTTTTTCATAAAAAAACAAGACCCTTCCTAAAAAGAGTCCTGTTTGTTATTTCGCTCTAGCCAATAATACACGGGAAGTCCCGCAACTGTAATAAAGATAGCTGTAAAACTATCTAAAGGATCGTTGAGTATCGTTGATACTACGATGTACAAAGAGCCTAAGATCGCAAAAATAGGAACGACAGGAAATAACGGAACACTGTAGGTTCTCTTTTTATCACGATTCCGATTGCGCAGTTTAAACACAGCATAAAACGCAAAAATATAAAAGATGTATACAGCAAATATCGCCATTTCTGATAAATAGTCTGGATCGGTTACGATCATCATGATGATCGCGATCACGACTTGTAAATACGTAGCAGCAATAGGTGTACCATATTTTTCACTAACCTGACTAAACGTTTTTGACATCGGAAGCTGATTTCGTTCTGCCATTGCAAAAGGAACACGTGGAATGGTTAAGATCTTACCGTTTAAACAGCCAAAAATCGATACTGCGATTCCAACTGCTATTAACTTTCCGCCTAGTGGTCCAAATAGAATCGTTGCTGCTGATGCCGCCGAATTCTCTCCTAGTCTTACAATTTCTGATGCAGGCAAAATGTGCAGAAGTGCAACATTAACCAGCAGATAGGCTGCCATGACGACTAAGATTCCACCAATGATGGCTTTAGGTAACGTTTTTCCTGGATCCTTCATCTCACCCGCTACGAATCCAACCATCAACCATCCATCATAAGCAAAAAGTGTCGCAAGGATCGCTGCACCCATTGAAATCTCTACAACTGCTCCGCTTGAAGCATTCAAGATTTGTTCGTTTCCTTTAGTTATCCCAAAAATAATAATCAGACCGATCGGAACCAGTTTTCCGATCGTGAATAAATTTTGGATAAAACCTCCATACTTCGTTCCAAAGTTATTGATAATCGTAAGGAAAAGAACTGTACCTATTCCGATCCAAGGTCCAAAGGATTCATCCCAAGAAAACAAATTAACCATCAATGAACCGAAGTATAATCCTAAAGCCCCGATTACCGCTGGACCATAAATAACAGTCTGAACCCAACCGCTTAAGTATCCCCAAAGCTTACCGTATACTTCTTCCATATAGACATACAAGCCACCTGTCTTTGGAATTTGAGTTGCTACTTCAGCGATCGTTAACCCGCCTGCTAACGTGATCAGCCCTCCAAGAGTCCAAGCTAATAGAGCAAGATTAGAATTTCCTGTGTATTCGAGAACACTTCCAGGTTTCATGAAAATGCCTGATCCAATAACCGTTCCAATCACGATGGACATGGCTACAGAAAGCCCGATATCTTTTTTCAACGCTGTTTCTTGATTCATGTTGTGTTCACTCCTTAAAAAGACCTTTAAAAAACGAATTGTCCATCTGAAAAAGACTAGTGTCACTTTAACACATACAGTCATCAAATGTCACTACTTCTTAAAAAAGACAATGTATTCAGTTTTTTTAAAGTGTTTCTGGAGAGTGATATGGCTTAAAGTTCCTTTCTGCGCATTAACTGTTTTTTTATGAAAGCTTTCTCAATTAGATCATTGAGCTGTCGTTCTAGCTCCTTTTTTTCTTGAGCATCTGTTTCAAGCCTTATATTCTTCTTCAGTTCACGAATCATAAGCTTTTCTTCTGATGAAAAATGAGAAGAATGCAGCATCATGTTCACCTCATTTCAGATTTGATCCACTGAACCTCCCTCTGTCTTTAGGATAAGATAATCTGAACACCAGAACATTTGATGTGTCATATAATCTGACACTTTTTTTTATGGGAATTTACTCTTTTGAAAAAAACACCAAATTTGAGCTTGAGTTCAACTTACCAGGTTTGATGAATGGTTTAATAGAAAATGGCGGGCCTCTCATGATTTTATCTTCAGAAGTCGGAGATCTCGCCTTGGTCTTGATGATGAACGAACAATAAAAAGACCTCCACACCGGGGGTCTTTTTATTGTTTAAGAAAATTATTCTGTTTTTGAAGCTGGTTGCTCATGGCTTAAATCTGATTGAGCAATAACGACAGAAACTCCTTGTTGTTCAATGGCTGATAGATGGTCTCTCGGTGCATCATCATCTGTGATCACAACATCTACATTCGTAACAGGACCAACTTTTGCAAAAGCGTTAACTCCTATTTTGTAATGAGGGAATACACCAATTACTTTACGAGAGACCTTTCCAACAGCACTCATAAAAGCAGCTACTTCTGGAGTTGCAGTACTTATCCCTCTTTCGGAGATTCCGCCACCTGTAGCAAATGAAACATCAAAAGAATACTGACCGATGAGATTGGTTACTAAGGCATCCGTCATGTTGCCTGATTTCTTCACTTTTCCACCAACCATATAAAGATCAATGTTTTCATTCTTGCGAAGTGCATCAGCAGTTGCGAGTGAGTTGGTCACAACTGTTAATCGGTACTGAGGAAGATGCTTTACAATCTCACGGTGCATGCCTCCTCCACTTAGGAAAATGGTATCGTTCTCTTTGATGTACTTCACAGCTTCCTTCGCAATAGCTTTCTCATACTTTGATCCTTCTCCAAAACGAACTTCATTCGGCGAAGGCCCTTTTTTTACTTCTGTTACAGGAATAGCGCCACCATGTGTACGTTTAAGCAGCCCATTATCCTCAAGAGATGATAAGTCTCGGCGAATAGAATCAATCGAAACTTGGAGGGCATCTGATAATTCTTTTGCAAGCACTCTTCCTTCGTTCTTAAGCACTTCTAAAATCTTTTCTCTTCTTTCTTCAGAAAACATATTTTTTCCTCCATTACCTCTTATTTCCACGTGGTACTGTAATCATATGCTGTTTCATGCTTGTTTGTCAAACATATTTTGCATGTTTTATCCTGTTTTAATTTAAAACAAGCTAAAACAAGCATTCATGGTAGCTTGTTTTAGCCCGAATTGGTAGGTAAATAGAATATAATTTTGTCCTTCTGACAAATACAAATTCATTACATTTGTATTTGTCTGGGGTCAGACCCCTAGTCCTCTACTTTGATCAGAAAGAGACGTTCGTGAAATCGGCCATGTTTTCTAGCCTTTTCCTGCCTGATCTCATCCAGTTCTCTTAAAGTAAGTTCATGCACTTTCGTTAACGCGATTAAGATCTCAAACAATTCTGCCAGCTCTTCCGCTGCATCTATCTCACTTTTAGCTTCACGATACTCTTTTACCCCTTCAGTAAGCTTTTTCTTAAGCTCACTTTCAAACTCCTGATTTCCAAGGATCCGAAAAGTTCCCTTCTTCCCAGCCTGTTCGAGCAGTTCTGGTATTTTATCTCTCACTAATTTATTGTAATACGCCATTGGCTCTTTTCCTTTCCAGCAATTTCACAGCATCTCAAAAAAAACTTTCCTATATAAACGATATGCATCAAGTTAGTTTTTTAGCAGAAACAACAGCTAAAAAAATGATGGCGCTCAAACCGAATACTGGATACAAATAATGAAGAAGTTCAGAATATCCTACCTGGCTTAACAAGTAACTCCCTGTCATTAAAGCGATTAAGATGACTTGATTGGATAACCTGACATTTCTTTGCAACGCTCCTGCTAGCCCGAAGATGTTTCCGATCAGTGTCGAGAAGATCTCACCGTAGATCACGAAGACAAAAATATAATGAACTACTACACCAAGACCGCCTACTATTTCAGCAATCGGTATCTCATAGCTCATGACACGCGGAACAGAATAGAGCACATACTGACTATTTAATAGAATAAACGTTAATCCTAGGCCGCCTAAAAAACCGCCCCACTTAATAACAGATTCATCTTTAGCTTCTCGTGAGAGTGGAACGAGAACGGCTTGTGCCAAGGTTAAGTTAAATGCTGCATAGGCAAACGGACTTACAATCCATCTCCAATCACCAACAAAGTCTTGTTCAACAAATAACTGCCTTCCTGAAGAAAGATCAAACATGGATACTGACAATACGATAGAAAAGAATATCATGATGGGGACGATCAATGAGTTTGTCCAAAGAATACCCTCTATCCCTTTTTTCATAACGAAGTAGGTTACAAGTAACGTTAATAGTATTCCCATTTGAAAAGGAAGATGAAGCTGTTCCCAAAACAAGGCTCCTGCACCTGATAACATGACTCCCGTTACTCCAAAGAGCATGATCAACATTAATACGTTTACGATTCGTGAGGCGACCGCTCCAAACAAATATTGATTCATCTCATCAAAAGAGGTTGCACCTAGCCGCTTTGCCATAATCATAAGTTTTGTACCAATCACGATAAAAAGAAAACCACTGATCAGAATTCCCACAAAACCGGCTGAGCCGTATCTTGTAAAAAATTCGACGATTTCTCTTCCTGTAGCAAAACCAGCACCTACAACAGTGCCGATGTAAGTGGCGGCTATCTGCAATATTTGTTTTATTCGACTACTCATGCCCTCACCTCCATGGCCATATCTTTTACAAACATATGCATGGACAAGGATTTTAGAAGAAAAAGAAAAAACAGCAAGATTTCTCTTGCTGCCATAGATCACTTATTAAATATGTATTGCTTCACTGTATCCTTCAGTTATTACCCTGTTCTTTCCCTGTCTCTTTGCAACGTACAAGCTATTGTCGGCACCTTCAAAGAATGCTTGTTTATGCATACCTCTTCTGTACGTTTGTAATCCAGTACTGATTGTTATGTTCTCTTGCTTCACTTCGGGGTGCTCTAGCCCTTGTATGACCAATCGAACCTTTTCTAATAATGTAAAGGCTTGTTCTTCACTTATATCATTTAAGATAACCACAAACTCTTCCCCGCCGTACCGTGCGACAAAATCATCTGTGGTCACATTATCTTTTATAGCCTTCGCAATTCGTTTCAACACGATATCTCCAATGCCATGACCATATGTATCGTTGATTTTTTTAAAATTATCTATGTCCATAACCGCTAAATGAACCGGGTAATGATACGTTTCCGCTTGAAGCAACAGCACGTCCATATATTCATAAAAGGCCATGTGATTGTACAAACCTGTTAGAGCATCTGTCTTCACTTGCTTTTCCATAATTGTCGATTTCACCATTAGATCTTGATGATCTGCCTGCGCTTTGTTTAGTTCTTTCGCCATCTCATATCCTCGACTCATGATCCCAACACAGATAGCAGTTGAGGTTAAGAGAATACATATCATTGAGATCTGATCCATCACATCATTCATGTTTTTTAAGACCGGATGGAAAGTCGAAAGCAGCAGATAGGTAATTGAGCTGAGAGCAAAAGATAACCATACTTTTTTCTTTTTAAAATATATCGTCGAAATCAACATAGGAAAGAACAGACTCGTATACATAACATACATTTCATAATGAACGCTGATTAAGATCGCAGAGAACATACTTGCTGTCCAAATTATTATGTAATCAATGTATATTGTTTTCTTTTTAAAACTCCATTCAGCCAAACAAACCATAAAAATTAAAAGTGTTGTTGGTAGAACAATGTACATCCCAATAAACTCTTCTAATGGTTTAGATGTAAAAAAACTGTTAATGACCTCTACACACACTGACACAAAGATTACAACCCAAAATACATTTATTATTTTTCGATTCCAGGCGATGTGATTTAAGTGTGCAGGCAGGTGTTTTTTTTCCAATACATTCACCTCATCTACACGTATCCAACATCATTATAACATTTTTTTCCTTCTTTCATTTTGTTTTCTAAATTATTTCTTTTCCAACACATAGCTCTTTTTCAATAATTTTCTACACATATAAAATGAAAAACGCACAGCAAAATGAATCTGCTGTGCGGCTTTTTTCTTCATTATTTATTTAATTTTCACACGTTTCTTTTTAGGTAGTTTATCAAGGAGCCAGCCTCTGCCTACTTCACAAAAACGAATCGGCATCTCAAGTTTCGCGAGTATCTTATCCTTTCCATGAATGGTAAGTAATCCTGTCTCATCGTTCACTTGATCAACAACTGCATTTTCGGTACCCGAGAGCGGAAACGCCCATTTGTTGTTACCAGAGTCCTTGATCTTAATCATTCTTCCGTCACAAGTTACTTTGTGGCAATGTGGAGGCAAGCCTAACGTAATTTTATTCATTGCATTTCTTTCCTCCCTTTCCGGATTTGTTTCATTGTAACAGATATAGTGCGTGTCTGACTCCATATTTTTTAAATTTTTTGACTATTTAACACATTTGAAATAATGCTTCAAAAAATTAGGGGACAAGTAGTAGGTAATCGCCAAAACGTATCGTTTCGTACAAACATATACTATACAAATTGGAGTTCAAAGGGGGAAGGAACGAGTGGAAAAATGGTCCATGCTATACAATATGACTGTAGTATCATTAGGAGCAGTTGCAAGCTTCCTGTTTGGTACACCCGGCATGTTATTCAAGACACTTATCTTATTCATTGTATTAGACTATTTAACCGGCATGGCTGCTTCAGCTTACGAAGGTAGATTGAACAGCAAAGAGGGCTTTAGAGGTATACTAAAAAAAATGATCATTTTCGCGATCGTGGCAGCGGCCCATTCTCTCGACCAATTGCTAGGTGGAAACTATATCCACAGTGCCACCATCTTTTTTTATCTATCTAATGAATTGTTATCAATTATTGAGAATGCAGGAAGAATGAATGTTCCAATTCCTACTTTCATAAAAAATGCCGTTTCTCTGTTAAGACAGAAAAACGACAATCAAAATAAGTAATTGTTAATTGGAATAAAATCGCGAGATTTTTTTTGCGATCGCTTGCGCATCGATCTGGTATTCACCAGCATCAATGCGTTTTTTAATATCTAATAGTTTCTTCTCTCTTATGTTCAATTGAGCATTTTCATGCAGCACTTTTGCTTCATTAGATATGTATAATTCATCTTTAGCAAATGATGGCGGCTTTACAGAAGGCTGCTGATATACTTTATTCACATCATATTTTCGCTGAACGGGTTGTTGTCCGTCAATTCTCATGATTTCACCTCTTCTGAATATTGAAATGTGCCAAGCCATTTCCATTTGTCATCATAATCTAAGTTGTCCAACAGTCTGAAGAACAATTCTTGTCCTGATGGATCCCATTTTACTTCAAACTCATTTCCATTTTCTTTATCCTTACAAAAAGAATGAATCCACTGTGAAGTAAACAAGTAAGGCGTAAACTGTTCAAAGTCTAATAGATGTTTCTCTAACAATTGAATGACATCATCATGTGTAAGTTTATGCATCATTAGAATCGTCCTTTGTTTGTGGTCGTCTTAACCTGTGACTATATAATTCGGCCACAATCTATTTTTTGAGGGTATACGAAAAAATATTTCACATTTTTTTCTATTATTCGTTGTTGGTACCTGCTTGCTTTATGGAATTCTACCCGCTAACACAGTATGTATAAACCTATTTCCTTTCTACGATTCAAATGAAAGGTCTATAATGAGAAGTAAAGAAATACATAACAGAAGGTGTTTACATGAAATTAACGTTCTCTTCTCTTCAATGGATGGTGTTTATCCTTGCGGGTAGTTTAGTTGCTCCCATCGCTATTGGTGATGCGTTTGGAATGACACAAGCGGAAACCGCAGAACTATTACAGCGGTCATTCTTAATTATTGGTGCGTCTGCGATTCTACAAGCACTATTTGGTCATAAGCTGCCGATCAATGAAGGTCCAGCTGGATTATGGTGGGGTGTTTTTACAGTTTATGCGGGCATTGTAGCTTCTGGGGCATTAACGGTGGCTGATGGCCTGCAGCAACTGACAGCTGGCATGCTGATCAGCGGAATCCTTTTTTTACTGCTAGGCATGTTTCGTATTATCAGTTCGGTCAGAGCTCTTTTTACTCCTTTAGTAACGGGTACTTACTTAATCCTACTCGTCTCACAATTGAGTGGCTCTTTTATTAAGGGTATGCTAGGAATTGGATATCTACAGGAAGGCGCAGATACCAAAGTAGCTCTTACTTCACTCTTCATCTTAGTTTTATCTATCGTACTTGGAAAATCCCGTGTGAAATGGTTAAGAAGTTATTCCATCTTGATTTCTTTATTACTCGGTTGGGGACTTTTTAAACTCTTGAATTTAACAAAAGAAACGATGCATAGTAATACGACTTTTGCTTTTCCAGAATTATTCGCTTGGGGTATGCCAGAGCTATCTTCCGGAACAATCATCACTTCCCTATTCGTCGGGATGCTTTTACTTACAAACATGGTAGCTAGTATTAACGTGGTCGAAAAAGCCTATGAAACAGAAAACAAAGATTATGAACCTATCAATTACAATCGCTCATCCATCATGATGGGGATAAACACATGGATAGCAGGTCTATTTTCAGCTGTTGCAAGTGTACCGATCTCAGGTGCTGCTGGATTCATCTTAACGACAAAAATGTTTAGCAAATTAGCATTCATCATGGGTAATGCACTTATTATCTTGATTAGTTTTTTTCCGCCACTTACCTTTTTCTTTGCCGGTATTCCTGCACCGGTAGGATATGCAACGATCTTCCTTCCTTTTTCGAGTATGATCGGTCTAGCTTTCAAAGAATATAAAAATGAATTAAAATCGGAAAACAATCTTTTTATTATCAGTACTTCCCTTATGGTTGGAATCGGAAGTCTCTTTATTCCTGCTGCCGCATTAAAAGATTGGCCCAATATTATCGTAACTTTACTAAGCAATGGCCTGATCATGGGGATGCTCACTTGCATGATTCTTGAACAGTTTTATAAACGCAGAAGTTCACATCAGCATGTCCAAAAAGAAGAATGAAAATAGAAAATAAAGAAGGGCTCCCTTAATACTGGGAGCCTTTTTTCTTAAAGTTTTTCTGAAACCGGAATTTCCGAGTGAAATTTAAATACAGCCTCTGCTAATTCTTTTCCATGATCAAACATCATTAAATGTGTCGTGTTTGGAATAACAACAGTCTCACTGTAAGGCAAATCTTTTTTTGCCAAATCAATAAACTTTAAAGATTTTTGAAAGTGATCTTCTTTTTCAGCAGGCAGAAATAGAACAGGAGACTGAACCTTCTTATACCAAGTTAAGAAATCTATATAATAGATTTCAGATATGATCTTTTCCATCGTTTGGCCGGTAGTAATATTGCCTACTTTTCCGTTCTCTTTCAGACGAGGTTCATACGCAGCAATATAATCAGCTCGTTCCTTGTTCCATGGTAACCATTGTTCTTGATAAACTTGTTGATATTCTTCTACCGATTCGTAATCTGGATCCAATTGTCCTTCAAACTTAGCAAGATGCTCATCTAAGGTCTCATCGTAAAGACCATGCTCACCAGAATCATTTATAATCGCACCGTCTATGTTGGAAAGTGACAACACGCGATCTTGGCGCATCGCTGTGAAGTATAGCCCAATCATACATCCGTACGAGCTTCCTAAGAGATGAGCCTTATTAATATCGAAATGATTCATTACACTCTCTAAATCGTTTGCCGTGTCTTCGAATGAATACCCCTGATCGGGTTGATCAGATTTTCCATGTCCACGAAGGTCATAGCTTATTATTCTATAATGACTCTTAAAAAAAGGAATCACTGGATGCCATCCTTTAGCTGTTCCACCAAGGTAGTGAATTAAAATCAACGTATCCCCCGAACCGCCATAATCATAACCTGAAAGCATTGTGCCATCATGAGATCGTATCTTATGTTCTTCAATTAGAATATCCATTTATCTTACCTCCTCTTTCATACGCTTTTGCAGATTTGGTTTTGTGCGAGAATGGATCTCGTTCAATTTATTTTTTATATCTTGTTCAATATCTCTTTGGAAGAACGTTGCAAATTTGCAAAGATAAGCGATGCTATCTGCAATTTCTTTTCCAATGTCTTCAGCAACTTCTTCCTTTGCGAGTTGAAAAGCTTTTTCCCCTTCAACACCTTCTTCTTTCATGTCATACGCCCTATTTAACATTCTTCTTAATTCTTCAGCAATTTCCGCTATTTCTGTTGTTAATAGTAAATGATTAAGCAAAAGAGATTCCGTGCTCTTATCAGCACCTTCTTGACTAATCTCCCATCCTCTTTCCAATTGAAAATCCTCTAACTCTTTATGTATCTTTCTCATATTTAAAATTCCTCCGTTCTTCATCTTACCCACTACATAATTCTCCACAATTTTACAAAAACCTTTTTATATACTTAAATAATAGGGTATAATATCACCAGAATATGGAGGTTGTACAATGGAACGCAAAATGGCAAACCGACCTGATTGGAAAAGAGTAACAGACAGACATTTTGAAGTAACGCATAAGGAAAATTCTTGTTTTAATGGGAAAGTAACAGCAATCCATCTAAAGCAAGTGTCTGAACCATTAATTGTTAACTATAAAGATCATGAAGTATGTATTGCTGACTCTGGATATACATGGATGCAGCATTTTCCAAAGGGAGAAAAATATACGATCACAACCGTATTAGATGGTAACGGGAAGGTTGTGCAGTTCTATATAGATATGTGTATCGATCATGGAGTGGATGAAAACGGAATTCCTTGGTTTGATGACCTCTATTTAGATATCGTTATCCTTCCTGATAAGGAACTCTTTCTTTTAGATGACAATGAGTTGATGGATGCATTCAACAAAGGGATTATTGATGAACATCAAATGAAACTAGCTCATGAGACAGCTCAAAAAATTATCGCCATGCATAAAGAAGGAAAGTTTGAACAACTCGAAACATGCATTGAGCATGCTGAAGAATGGATAAAAGAAAAAAAGTTCATCAATAAGTAAAAAAAGACAAAAAACCAGAGGGCTGTTACCCTCTGGTTTTTATCTATTTATTTACATTCTTACTTTTCTCTAAAAAACGCAAAGCATCTTCTACTTCATCTAAAACTTGTGATCCGATGATCCCTTCTTCCTCATCTAAAAAAGTAACTTGGAAATAACCACTCTCACCCTGAGGAACATATCTCATTCTGACAAGTTCCAGCTGTTGATCTTCTTCTCTCCAAAACTCTAATTCTTGTTCAGGATTGTTCATCAATTGTTCGATTTGATCACTATTCATCTGTAAGACACCTCTAGATTACTCTGATTAATTTAGTATATACATTTTTACCCTAAATAAAATCCTCTAAACCATTAGCAACATCCGACATTTCCTGGGGAATATTGTCTATGTCTGTTATTGCACGTATGGAGAAATCCTCACCCACCGTGCTAATGCTTCTTCTGTGCTAATTATTTCTGCAAATTCTTTATGAAGATGAGCAAGAGCAGACTCATGGACATCTTGAGCCGAAAAAACTGTTCCATCATAAGAATTTATTTTGAATGCAGCAGTCGCATCATGGATGAGAGACACGCTAAACCCATAATTAGCTGCCATTCTTGTAGTAGTAGAAACACAATGGTTCGTCGTTAAACCAATGATCAAGATGTGTTCGATTTCGTGTGTTTCTAATGTTTCTTTAAGCTTCGTTCCGATAAAAGCACTATTAACGCTCTTAATGAACAAAGGTTCATCTTCTTTAGGTTCAAAGCCTGTTTTCAACTGATAACCTAATTTTAAAGGGTGCAATGGTGAGTGTTCATTTTCTGATTGGTGCTGCACATGAAAGATCGGCAACCCTACCTCTCGAGAGGCACCAAGCAATGTAAGCATATTCACTTCAGCATTCGCATTATTTCGTTCTCCCCAGAAATTTGTATCATCAAATCCTTTTTGAACATCAACAATAAGCAAACATGCTTTTTTCACAATTCGTTCTCCTTTTATTCAGATTGTAACCTTATGACATACCTTTTTCGATACAACTTTAATTTTTCCTGCCGTACTATTTTGGATGAGGTTCTCATATTTTGGGAGTACTTAGACAAGCTACTTGAATAGGAGGATCACTTTTGAACGAGATCATGATATTGAGTATTCATTTTGTTATGCTTGGTATCAGTTTAGCTATTCCTATCGGGCCAATTAAACTTGAGATGATTAAATACGGACTATTTGGTGGTTTTTGGCCATCTTGGTTCGTTGGGATTGGTGCAGTATGTGCGGATCTATTGTTTATGTCTTTGATATTTCTAGGACTTACTTCTTTTCTGCATCATGAATGGATTACAATTCTCATGCTTATCATCGGAATTATTATGCTTAGTTATTTAGGAATTTCGACCATTAGAAATTCAGGCTCAACCTTATCCTTACTAATAGACGACAAGATAAACCTCAAGAAACCTTTCTGGACAGGTTTTGTCATCGCTCTTATGAATCCTTATAATTTTATCTTCTGGTTTGGCATATATGGCGGTTCACTTCAAAGCATACCTTCTACCACAAATGAAATGACCAGAATTGCTTTAAGTCTTTGCATAATTGCAGGGATTGTCCTGTGGAATTTAAACGTTGCATTTACCGTCCATTTTTTTCGTTTTTTGATTAATGAGATTACGATAAGGTGGCTAGCAAGATTTGCTGGAATCGGTCTAATTGGTTTCTCTAGCTTTCTTGCATACAAATTGTTTTCAATCCTTTCATAAACAAAAGGCGCTGCTATGAAATAGCCAGCGCCTCAAGTCTTTTACTTATCATACTTGTCTCTATCTGATTGTTTCTCTTCTTCTCTGTCTAACTCTTTTTCATACTCCTCGTGATTTCTGTTCTGAACAACATTTCTTTCTTTTCCTGTGATGTCAGTAGCAACAAAACTTTCATATTCTTCTACAAATCCGTCATCATCATCAGAGTCTTCGTACATCTCGTTATAGTCTCTTTTATCAGGATCGGTAAAGTCTGAAGGCGTTTCACTCGTACCATATTTAGCAACGGACTGCCATGCATCTTCTCCATCAAAAAAAGTAGCATCCTTATTGTCATTGCTTCTTGTTTTATAATCTGGACCAATAACCTCTTCTTCAATAGGACGATCATCTGATGAACTTTGTGCAGGACTATGCTCTTTACAATAAAGCGTAAAAGGGACTACCTCTAAACGTTCCTTCAGAATGTCATTGCCACACGTTTTACAAATTCCGTATTCACCTTTATCGATACTTTTTAAAGCTGTGTCGATATCTTCCAGCTCTTTTTCATGTAGATCATTTAGAGCAATATCTTTTTCTTTTTCAAATAATTCTGTGCCGAGATCACCAGGATGATTATCATAATTAGACAGTTCGCCTGTTGATTCTTTCGGAAATTCTGAATCATTACCAAAAGACTCGTTTCTTTCTCTCATACCTTTTATCTCTTCTTTTCGTGATAATAAGATTTGTTTAAAATGGTCCATTTCTTGTGTAGATAATGCCATGATTCAATCTCCCTTCTTACTTCGATATACCATTTCATACCCTTTATTCCGAATAATTATCCATCCTGTGTATTTTGCACCTTAATCATGCATGCTATACTAATCAACAACTTATTACCTTTGTTATATAGAACAACACCGTTTGTTTTTCCGTTTCTTAATCATCAAATAGTCGCTTGTAAATCGAAATACCTATTTTTTAGCAAAAAATGTTCTAAAGTGTTGAAAAATTGCTTTTTTTCCAACTTTTTGTAAGGTATGCTAATAATATCTTTTTAAAGTAATAGTAAGAAAGGCGGTGGATCATGAAGATCTATGAGAGTTTTGAAAAGCGTTTATTAAAAAATTATGTGATTGGTTCGACCGCTGCCGTTTTAGGAGTGGGAGGAGTATTTGTTTTTACTACCCTCCGTTTATCCATGTTTGAATTTATGATCTTGTGTGGCATTCTTCTTACTTCTTGTGTGATTATGTTTTCACTCGAATATGTTTTCTTTCGTATGCATACAGCTATTTTTAAAAATTACTTTTCAAAACAAAAACCTGCTTTACAGCTCGCTGAAAAAACATATTTTCATGCACATCATTTCCCGATCAGAACTGTAAAGAGAATTCTCGGTCCGCATCTGTTAGGATTATCTATACCAGCGCTATCCTTAACTGCTATAGCCATCTCACTAGAATATTTATCACTTCCCTATTATTACATGTATCTTGCATCACTCGGAGCGATATTAGTAGCAGGTATGCATGCGATAATTGAATTCTTCTTAACCACCAAGGCCGTTCAGCCTGTGCTTCGCACCATTCAAGAAAGAACGCTTAAGGACCATGGGAAAATACTGTCTCTAGCAACGTCTAAACACATATCTATTCAACGAAAAATTCAGTGGAGCACTTTATTTATTGGTACGTTCCCACTTCTTTTATTCGCACTTGCGAATCAAGTTCGACTATACCATCTATCAGCGCCTGTGAATGGATCGTATTGGAGCTGGGCTTTCTTTATCTTATTGATTGGTATTTCTTTTGCTATCTATGGAGCCTACTTATTGTTTAAAGATATTCAGCAGCCTATGGACGAACTTCAAGCAGGAATGTATGAAGTCCGCACCGGAAATTCTAATGCAAAAGTTCATGATCTGTATTCAGATGAATTTTCTAAACTCATAAAGGGTTTTAACCATATGGCTCATGCGATACAATCTCGTGAGCATGAAAATAAGCAGCTGCTCGAAAGTTTTTTTGCGACGATGGCCGCAACCTTGGATGCACGTGATCCATATACAGCAGGACATAGTTTACGAGTTGCTGATTATGCGATGAAGATCGGTCAGATGGCTGGATTGCCGTTTCAACAATTGATCCAGCTTCGGAAAGCTGCACTTTTGCATGACATTGGAAAAATTGGAATACCCGATGTAGTTCTACTAAAAGAATCTAAATTAACATCAGAAGAATTTGAACAAATAAAAAAGCACCCTGTAATAGGTGCTGATATCCTTGCTCAAGTACAGCCTTATGATGCTATGCAACCGTTGCTACCTGGGGTTCGTTATCATCATGAACGTTATGATGGAAAAGGTTATCCTGAACAGCTGGCTGGAGAAAACATTCCTATTTTCGGAAGGATTATTGCTGTTGCCGATGCTTATGACGCAATGACGTCTGATCGGCCATATCGTAAAGGGATGACTCATGAAAAGGCATTGGCCATTTTGGAAGATGGAAAAGGCACACAATGGGATCCATACTTAGCCCAACTTTTTATTGAAGAGATGTCATTAAAATCTATTTCTTAAAACAGGAGGTTATTTTTGAATACATACGATCATTTTCCAGTTATTGAAACAGATAGACTTAGACTAAGACCAGTCATTGAGTCAGATATAAAGGAGATTTATGCAGTCTTCTCAGATAGTGACGCTTTACGTTATTATGGAATGGCACCTTTACAAACGGAAGAAGAAGCCTATGAGCTTATTCAAGCGTTTGAAAAAGGATTCGCTACAGGAAGTTCAATACGTTGGGGAATCATTTTAAAAGAACAGGATAAACTTATCGGAACCTGCGGATTTCACAATTGGAGCAAATCAGATCGAAGAACAGAGCTTGGTTATGAACTAAATCGTGACTATTGGAATAACGGTTTCATGATCGAATCGTTACGAGCCATCCTTCACTACGGTTTCAACGGGATGGAATTTAATCGGATAGCTGCTGTGATCAGACCCGAAAACAAAGTTTCCCGTGCGTTAGTATCTAAACTTGGTTTTCATGAAGAAGCATTACTACAGGAACATCAAAGAGTGGGCGACCACTATTATGATATGTACATCTATTCCCTACTAAAAAAGAACGCAGATTTGTATGAACAAGAAGCTAATAGTCTTTAGCTTCTTGTTTTTTTTCTTTTTTAAAGGGTTGTTGCTATTAAAACTTTTTGCTTTTGAAGTGACCATGAAGGCAAAGAGCGCCTTCCTTATCTATTCACCTATTTACGAAGATAGCCTTACATTAGTCCGAAATAGGTTTCAAAGTAACTTACTAGAGGTATGAAAAGGAAAAAGGAGGTAATCAGGTATGGAACAAAAAGGTACATTTTATGTAACGGCGAAAGGTGATTTACAGCCCCTTCCTACTGACGACCATGTTCATTATTTTGAGATTCTAGCTTCTTATGATGAGAAGCAACAGCTAGAGCATCTTTTTGCTAAAATGCATGCGAACAATAAACAAGAAGGTTTAGATATTTTCTCTCCAAAAAGACACTTTTCCGAATCACATGCAAAATACCATCGAGGAAAAGACAGTAAGCTTGTATACGAGTTATTTAGATATCTCTACTTATTAGGAACAGAAAAAACAAAACGGGAAATTGAAGAGATGGAAGTTTTGCCAGAATTATATGAAGCAAGCCATGATACAATTGAAAAAGTAAAATAGCACCGGAATCTTTTCCGGTGCCTTTTCTTTAAGCTATTGTTATTCCCACTCTATCGTTCCATCTTCTTTAATCCAAAATCTTACCATACCTAAATCATCCAACGCATGCTTGATCGTATTCGCTTTTTCACGATAACTTGGAGTGTCAGGATGAGCAAGTACTAAGGTTTTAGCAGGATTTTTTTCATGACTTTTTAGTAGATTTACAAATTTAAGGCAAAATTCATTCTGGTTTTGATAGCCAGGTAGTTCAGACATATTTCCTTGCGCTGCGATGAGAAGTGTATGATATTCATTCGTCGCTGTCATATCTACCCCATCAATCTCATGGCAAGTTCCCGTTTCATAACCTTCACGTAATAAATAAGTTTCAACTGCTTTTACCACTTCTGCTTTGTTCATTACAAATGCATCACTAATGTATGGATGGTCATGTAAAGCCAAACTCATCACTCCTTCTTATCTATAACAGCATTCGCAACACTTTCCTATCAATAAAGGGGTACTTAAATGTCGTATACCCCTATTTTTCTACCAAAAAACCGTCTATAAAGGATTTTTCTAAAAGAGAAACTTCTTTCCCCTTTCAACGTATTTCCTATAAGATAGAAATAAGAAACTATAGTTGGGGGATTCGTACATGGCTCAAAAAGCTGAAAAACAAAACCAATCCCGTATATGGACCATCATAGCGGGAATAGGTTTGTTTCTGTTAAGTAAATTAAAGTGGGTGTTCAGCCTGCTTAAATTAGGGAAATTTGCAACACTCATCTCCATGTTTATATCACTTGGTGCATATGCGGCGTTTTATGGCTGGAAATTCGCAGTAGCCATCGTTTATCTTATTTTTGTGCATGAGATGGGCCATTTAGTCGCAGCTAAACAAAAAGGAATTAAAACATCTCCAGCGATTTTCATCCCCTTTATGGGGGCGGCGATTGGTATGAAAGAGATGCCTAAAAATGCTAAAGACGAAGCTTATATCGCGTATGCAGGACCATTGTTCGGGTTATTATCTTTCTTACCAGCTGTGTTTCTGTATGAAGCGACTGCAGAACCATTCTGGGGCTTGGTCATCTTTTTAGGGGCTCTGATCAACTTATTTAATTTGTTCCCTGTCTCACCACTCGATGGCGGAAGAATCGTTGGGGTTCTATCTACTAAGATCTGGTTCATCGGCTTATTACTTGTTCTACCTTATTTGTTCATATCACCAGATCCAATCATTTTATTAATCTTCATTTTCGGTATCTTAACTTGGTGGAAACGAGTTCGTGAAGATTTCGAACAAAACAAGTTAAAAGAAACGCTTACTTTGTTTCAATCCGAACAAGAGAAACTTACTGTGATCAATCAAGAGATGGATGAGTACAAAGACATGCCGAACTTTGGTTATATCATCGGAACTTACTTAGAAGATGTGAGAGTTGCCAAAGATAGACTAAAACGAAATATGCCCTCTGGTTCTTCATTTCCTGTTCTACAGGATAAGAAAAAGATTCGTAAGCATCGTACATTAGTAGAAATTGAAATATTAAACAATCGTGAACGTTTCTTACAAACACTTTTAAAAGAATATGAGAGCAATCAACGTCAGAGAGAATATATTCAAAACATGTATCAAGAAGCTGATCCTGAAGAAATCGCATCTTTACCAGAGCTTCAGAACTTTAGCCACAGCAGCTTGTTTGAAGCATATGAACAAAGCCTGTTATCAGAAAAAGCGAAAACAGAGAAACAATTTGAACAAACAAAGAACTATTACGTCTCAAACACAAAAACAAAAGTGATCGTGTTGATCATGTATCTATTGTTAGCAGGTGTCTTATCTGCTTTTGTTGTATACGGCAATCAACTTATGGATGCAAATCGTTTCTTAATCAGCTAGACCTAAAAAGCACCTCTTAATAGAGGTGTTTTTTTATACCCTTCTTTATACCTGCATGAACTTGTTTTTAGTACATTGGCAACAGAAATTCATAAACGTACAAAGGGCTTTTTGACTTATCTTTTGGATAGATAAAAGGTATGCCTCATCAATAACACGAATGGTGTAGAAAAATAGATAAAAAGGAGCGAATATCACGATGCAAAAATTTCTAAAAGTTTTATTTTCACTCGCTGTGATACTTGGTATATTTTCAAACACAGCTTCAGCTGAAAAAGGAACACCTAACAAAGACGTGGTTGGAAAAGACATGTATGTGAATGTTGCTGCAGCGACTCTTTGGGTAGGACCAGATGCAGCAAGACCTGTAGATTCCCCATCCGTTTCCCACCCTGTTGACTTAAGAAGGTGGACAACAAGTATGACCTATGAAGAGAAGCTTTGGTTAGTTGGAGAACTTGAAACACAAGCGCTATACGGTCAAAAGGTACATATTTTAGAACAACAAGGGGATTGGGTAAAAGTAGCGGTCTACGGCCAACCTACTCCTAGAAACGAGCTCGGCTATCCGGGATGGATGCCTCTTTCACAATTAACTTATTCTAAACATTTCAGTGAAGCTGAAGGAAAGCACTTTGCATTAGTCACGAGCCCAACGGCGTGGCTTTCTAAAGGACCATTCGGACATAAAAAAGAACTTGAAATAAGTTATAACACGAAGTTACCCGTTATTAAGAAAGTCTCAAAAACGATCGCTGTTTTAACACCACAAGGAAAAGTTCGTTGGCTTGATGCGAAAGATGCAAAAGTATACAAAAGTGAAAGTGATATCCCTGTTCCAACTGGAGAAGCTCTTGTAGAAGAAGCTAAGAAATTTCTCGGTCTTCCTTATTTATGGGCAGGTGCATCAGGATTTGGATTCGACTGTTCCGGATTTACACACACCATCCATAAAGCAAACGGCATTACTATTCCACGAGACTCTGGCCCACAGTCTAAAGAAGGGATGATCGTTAATAAAGATCAACTGCAGCCAGGGGATCTAATGTTCTTTTCTTATGAAAAAGGAAAAGGACGCGTTCACCATGTTGCAATGTACGCAGGAAACGGTATGATGATCCACTCTCCAAATACAGCTTCTACTGTAAGACTTGATCCCATCTCAACACCTGCTTATGCAGAAGAGTTCTCAGGTGCACGTCGTTACATTCCACAACCATAACAAAAAGCAGAGCACGGTGAAATGTGCTCTGCTTTTTTATTACCTTCTATTATTCTAAACCTTCTATTTTCATCTCCGTTACCGGTAAGAATGCTTCTCCTGTATTTTGAAAAGTTACATTAACCTTATCTTGTTCTTTTAAATAGATGGCTAGCGGATTACTTTCTGAAGATACGATGTAGCTTTTACGGTTATCCAACAAGAACGATACGGTCGTATAATCTCCAACTTTTTCTTTATATACACGAAGAACGGTTCCTGAAGTCTGTTTTTCTTCAGCATCTGATGTTCCGTCCACTGTTCCTCCACCTCGTTGCAATGCTGTTTTATATTGTTTTATTGCAGCATTCGGTGTATTGGCATATACAGAGATCTCTGGATTTGCAGCAGAAACGATAAAATAGTTTTGTAAAAATCCATTCGAATCTAGAACAGGAGTCAGCCAGCTTGCTTCTCCATAGAAGTTATAGAGTACAGGCATCTCGCCGTCCCATTTTTTCTCGATAAATTTCTTTTCTATGATCTCTAAAGCTCCTTCAGAATCCATATAAGATTCTTCGAGATTACCAGTGTAATAGGTTGCCTTCCCCGTTCTAGCATCTGTTAATGAATAACCGAGCATAGAGTCGACTCCCTCTTTCGGACTTGTGAAGTCGGTAAAGTAAAACATATCCCCATTCTCATCAAAAATCGGGCTCACATTCGCTTCCGTTCCTTCATCAGAAGGCAGTTTTACATCTTTTTTACCGAATTTGCTGTTCCAAAAACCATGAACATAGTTACCAAAATAGCTGTTTTGAAGGCTCACTGTTTCTGGAGATACAGCGCCATCAATAAAGGCTGGAATATCCTTGATCAGATATTTCTTTGTATTCCCGTTCTCCGGATCTGTAACAACAATACCTTCTACTTTAAAGCCGTTACGAGCTGAGATGAACTCTCCATAAGAGCGAATGTAAAACGGCTTCCCATTATCGTCGACCTCTAGCTGTGGTTTGCCATAGAAAATGTATTCTGGAAAACTTGAACGCATATGACGTTCAACGTTCTTATTAAAATATGAAGATGGTGTATAACTCATCTCAGATTTAACAAACTTCGGATTTGCCGATGAATCAGTAGCACTTAGTGTAAAATAACCAGGTGTTACATCACCGTTCCACCACTTAAAAAGTCCAGAGAACTCTACGGGTGCGATATATACGTATTTACCATCCACTTTTTGGATCTGCAGATTTCCTAGTTCATAAAAGCTTGTATTTGGTACTTGGCCAAACGACTTTCTCATTTTATTTCTTGCAAATTTAGGTGGCACACTTGCCGGAGTTTCTTTCTCATCAAAAGACTCGATCTCTGTCTTTTCTGCCATTTTGGATGACTGATATTTTTCACCCGAATTAAATAGTCCAGCAGTAAGAAAAAAAATACCAATCATCAAACTGATAAGAAATAAGACTAGCTTGATCAATCTCTCTTTACCAGTTGCAAAAAACGCACCAATAGCCGTAACAATAATCGCTAATATCCAAATGGAAGAAATATTGCGATCGAGATTTGTTATATAGTAGAAAGCAAATACAACAGGAACGGTACAAATGATAATACCGATCATTGCCCCAGTCAGATTGTTTTTCTTCTCTTTTTTAACAGGCTTTTTGCTGCTAGAAATCGGAAAGATCACTAATGCTGCAGCAAGCCCTACAATGATGGAAAATAACAAGATGTTCATAAACTATCCCCTTTTTTAACATTCATTTACTTCTTAACCCTATTAAGCAATACGATTGAATATGTAAAAAGTTCCATAACATATTTTGAATAAGAAAAAAGCTAACTTATTTAGAAACAACTGAACTGCAGCTCTAATCCTTTTTACTATATAATGGAATATAAAGGATGTGCGGTTAGGGTTATTGTTTATGCGGAAATTACTACTTACAAAGGCAACAAGAAATAAACTAAATAGTCGTTTGTGCTCCACTAATTACTGATTCTTAAAAGGAGTTGTTACACGATGAAATACTCATCAAAAAAAGATTGGTGGCTTGGATTGATCCTCTGGGGCGCTGTTGCTTATGGCGCTTATATCAGTACATATGCCTTAATAACAGAAAAGGCAAACCTTCTAGGAATATTGATTACGGTCATTATTAATCTTGCCTTAATTGGCTTTATCAGTTGGCTGTGGTTTACAACCTATTATGTCTTAGATGAAGATGAACTAATTATTAGAAGTGGTCCGATCAACAAAAGAATTCCATATCGTGAAATCTCATATGCACATAAGACACTGAATCCCATATCAAGTCCCGCACTCTCATTAAAACGAATCAATATTACGTACCAGTTTGGAATGGCTCTTATCTCTCCAAAAAATCGAGATGAATTTTTACAAGAATTAAGTGAAAGATGTCCGAATGCAACTATCAAATATGATTAGGAGCTGCTATTGATGAATGAAACCTATCAAGCTGTATTTTTAGATCGTGATGGAACGATCGGCGGTTCGGATCATATTGAATATCCAGGGGATTTTAAACTTTTTCATTATACAGAAGAAGTGATTCAAAATCTCAAATCCAAAAACATTCCCGTTTTTTCATTCACGAATCAACCTGGAATCAGTCGTGGTGCTGCAGCCGAAACAGACTTTTTCACTGAATTAACGGCGTTTGGATTTGATGATGTGTATCTATGTCCACACCACCATTCAGAAGGTTGCGAATGCAGAAAACCTTCTACTGGTATGTTAAAAAAGGCGGCAAGTGATCATCAGCTGGATCTGTCAAAGTGTGTCGTGTTTGGTGACCGATGGACAGACATTGTAGCTGCCAAAACGGCTGGATGCAAGGCCATATTAGTTCTGACTGGTTCTGGCAAAGCATCATGGAATCAAAATCATACCTCTTCTATTATTCAACCTGATCATGTTGCAGCAACTTTAAAAGAAGGAATGACATGGTTGTTTGAGCATACGAATACAATCCAACATGTGAAATAAATAAAAAACGCCTCGAAAAAATCAAGGCGTTTTTACTATTAAATAAGTAAGGATTGTACAAAGACATAAAAGTTGAATGCAAATGCAAAAAAACAGAAATAGCTGATCCATTTTTTCTTTTTTTGCCGTTCTTCAAATCCCATAACAAGTAATAATAAAGCTAGTACTAGAGTAGTAAAAGGAGTAATATCAAGATTTCCTGTAGTTATGCTATAGATCGCAAGTAATAAGACGACTGCAGAAAAAGCAATTTTCACCTTACGAAACATAGAAACCTCTCCTCTACTTTAATGAATTCCTTTTTTCTTAAACCTTCCGCCTTTTACTTCAGCAATATCAGCAATCGCTAAAAAGGCACTCGTATCAAATTCATCGACAATATCTTTGAGTTTTGCCTCTTCTAAACGTGTGATGACACAGAATACTACACCTTTTTCGTCACCCGTATACGCGCCTTCACCTTTAAGGTATGTAACTCCACGTCCTAAGCGATGAAGAATAGCATCTCCGATTTCTTTATGGTTATCACTGATGATCCAAGCCGACTTGGATTCCTCAAGACCTGTAATCGTTAAGTCAATCGTTTTAAAAGCGATAAAGTATGCGATCAAAGAATACATCGCTCTATCCCATGTGAAAACAAAACCTGCCGCTCCGAGAATAAAGATATTAAAGAACATTATAATTTCACCAACAGAAAAAGGCAGTTTGTTATTTGAGAGTATAGCTAAGATCTCTGTACCATCTAATGATCCACCACTTCGGATTACCATTCCGATCCCGACTCCGATAAAGATACCGCCAAAAACAGTTGCTAATAATAAATCGTCTGTAAACGGTGGAACTGGATGCAATAGAGTGGTTGCGATTGAAAGAACGATGATTCCGTATAATGTTGAGAAAGCAAACGTTTTTCCGATCTGCTTATAACCAACAAAAATAAATGGTAAGTTCAATGCGAATAGAAAGAGTCCTAATTTTAATCCTGTTATATGTGATAGCATGATTGAGATACCCGCTATCCCACCATCAATAACATTGTTCGGTACTAGGAATATTTCTAGTCCGACTGCCATCAGTATGGCTCCGAAAGTTATGAGGATCGCTCTAGTAGCAAGTTTTCCTTTGGTTAGCTTTCGGTGTTGTTTTTTAATCTGTTCCATGGCTTGCGTATTTGTAATCGCTTCTCCTGTCATAAGTGTACCTCCACGCTTTCCCTTATAATCTTACGTCAATCTGTGTTTTAAGAGGATCTTCCCTAGAGATCCCTAAATATTTAAGTGTTTCAGAAGGACTTGAATGGTTGAAATGTCTTTGTAATAGAGATATGGCTACTCCTCTTTTATAGGCATGGTAGCCGAATGTTTTTCGCATCGAGTTTGTACCAATCTTACCTTTGATCCCTGCATGTTCTGCAGCTTGATGAATGACTCGATATGCTTGCTGTCGAGTAATCGGCAACTTAGTTTTCTTGGATAGAAATAAAAAATCCTCTCGCTTTAGTTCTGCACATTCAACATACTGAGCAATGATCTTCTTCACGGTTTCGTTTAAGAAAACTTCTCTATTTCCCTCTTTATTGGGAACAGAATAAAAATCATAGACGATTAAATCTTCCGATAGTAAATCTTTTACTTGCATGCAAAGCAATTCAGTAATTTTCAAACCCGTGTTGATTCCTAAAACAAATAGAACATAATCACGTACGGAGCTTTTCTTTAAATAACGTTTAATCGCATTGATCTCTTTAATATCTCTTAAAGCTTCAACATATTCCATCTGAATATCCACCTTATATGATGTTACTTAATACTATTATACCAAAGGGTTATGTAACATTAGAAAAGATATGCTCACTTTTTGCTTTTATTAATCTTTACTTTTCCTAAAAGAAAAAACCCTCTAAAAATTAGAAGGTTTAACTCAATACGATTCTATATGTTCTTCCTGTATTCTAACCATTTTTACATTTGGATAGATTTCCTTCATTCGAACCACCAAGTTCTCTACTCCAAAAATTTCAGTAAATGTATGACTTCCCACAAACAAGTGAATGCCTGCAAATTTTGCATACTGGACGGAATACAATGATTGTTCTCCCGTAATATATGCATCGCAATCTTGTTTCTTAGCGTATTGAATAAGTGCTGTATGATTTCCTGCACCTGTAAGAATTCCTACTTTGTTGATTGGACGATCATGATTTTCCCATGCTTTTACCGGTTCTCCCAACACCTGTTCAAGTCTCTCTTTAAGTTCCATAAATGAAAGTGGCTTATGATAGAGGCCGATACCTGGAAACTCTTGATTATCCTTAAATGTGGAAAAGGTCGTAATTTCATCGATTTTAATTTGTTCGAATAAAGCTGTACTCGTGCCAAATTCCACAAAATCTAGAGGGTAATGAGTGAAATAATGTGAGATATCATGCTTCCTTAATTCATCCTCGCAAGCCTCTTTCATTCCATACACAAAATCCCAAGCATCATGATGGGTGATCAAGAGATCTGCTCGACTATTATGAGCTTTCTCTACAGTCTCTGGCGTTAAGTTTGTAGCATAAGCGACCACCTTGATCTCTTTCTCAACTTTATGCGTAAAACCATATTCCCCCTCGTTTTCAAACTCTTTAAGCCATACTCCAAATAGTTGGGTGATCAAATTTTCAAAATCATTCATTTTCATACTGATATCTCCCATTTCTTGTTTCACCCATTATTACATGTTTTTCCATATTGAGCTAGAAGAAAGACCAAGTACTTAATACTTGGTCGATAGTTGGTATTTATTCTGTTTCATCCTCTAATGAATTCTCGAGGTGCTTCATTAAATCATAATAATCATCTGGCCTTTGGAACTGATCAACAGACCAATGCTGTTTAATCCATTGAGCAACTTCACTCGCACTGTTGAACACTTCACCTGTTGTATCACTGTCACGCACTGTAAAGACCATATTGTCATAATCAACGGTAACATCACATGGAAACTTTCCGTCCTTTTTATAGAGTGAATATTCCACTTCTCTTAGCCTCCTTGTTCATTTCGTTCTTACAGAAGTAATACCCACTCTCGTGATGTTTTATGACACTTTCATTCAGAAGTTTCTAAAATAGGTATAAAACAACGCTACAACGTTCATTCTGATAAAGGATTGTTATTAAAATTTTTGTATAAGATTGTGCTGTTAGAAAATAAAAGCTTATTAAATCACTCTTTAAACATATTTAGGACAGGAGTAAAGAAACATGCAAAGTTTGATGATAAAAATTTTAGGTATTCCACTGGCACTTGTTTTAGCCAACTTTTTATTTAAAAGCGTGGATTTCGAGTTCGTTCAACCTTTTATATGGATTACCGTCATACTAGCTCCTCTAGGTGTATTGCTGGAGTATATCATGGTTCCTCGGATCTCCTATGGCAAACAACTGGCAGTTGATTTTGCTACAAGCTTTGTACTCGTCTATCTTCTAGGGCTTGTATTGCCTGGAGTAACTATCTCATTGTGGGGTTCGCTTCTTGTGGCTATCTTGATAACCTGTATGGAAGCAATGGTTCATAAGCATTTGATCTCAGACCACATGGATCACTCGTATCGCTAAAATAAAAGTGATTCGTTCTTATTGAAACGAATCACTTTTATTGTTTTCATCTATTTTTCACAAGTATAAACGAATGCAGGAGGGAAATTTTTCGGTACAAATGCAATTTCGACAGTTCGAAAAAATTCCTGAAATGTTTTTTTCATCTGAGTAGAATATTGAAAAGCTATGAATACTCCACCTGGTCGAAGCGACCGATATACTTCCTCGACAATCTCTCTTTGTAAGTCACGAGTAAAATTTGCAAAAGGCAGCCCTGAGAAAATTGCATCTAACGTTTCTTCCTCTTTTTCTATGCTACTTAGGATGTAACGAGCATCTTCACAGACCGTATTTCTAGAAAACTGAAGTTTAAGTTTTTTTCTCATCTCTTCATCTTTTTCAAAGATATAAAGCTCTGAACCAGAATTTAAATTGCGAATGATCTCTTTTGTGATTACACCTGTACCTGCGCCTAATTCAGCAGCGATGTCTATATGATCCCAGCAAAGAGGGTTTGTCATCTTCTTAGCTAAGCTGTTAGAGCTTGGAAAAAGACTTCCTACTTGTTTTGGAGATTGAAAAAACTTTTGTATAAATAAAGGGGTTCCGCCATCCACCCTTAACACCTACTTTAATTCCGATTATTACAATCAATTTTATCTAGTATATTCAGATGCCAAAAGTTGGTGAGAAAATAGATAACCTTGAAATCTTTTTACCATTATTTTCTGTTTGTATCTTCATCGTTCAGGGAATATTTATGTGGAGGAAAATATTCGAAGACTAAAAAGGCATTCATCAGCTAACTTTCATGAAAAAGGGTAGTGGAAAAAATTATAATTGATTAATATGTAAGGTTTTGTTACATTAAAAAATAGTGTACAGCTGAGATAGACAAAAGATTAAATGAGGTGTATGTATGGATTGGATTAACAATTTCATAGGAAGTGTTAACACATATTTATGGTCGTATATCCTAATTGTTATGTTGATTGGGTTAGGACTTTATTTTACGGTACGAACAAAGTTTGTTCAGTTCCGCATGTTTGGCGAGATGATTCGGCTTTTGGGTGAAGGTGCTAGAGCTGATAAGAAAGGCGTCTCTTCGTTTCAAGCTTTCTGTATCAGTACCGCTTCTCGCGTAGGTACTGGTAATTTGGCGGGTGTAGCACTTGCCATTACAGCTGGGGGACCTGGTGCTGTATTCTGGATGTGGCTGATCGCATTAATCGGTTCTGCATCTGCATTCGTAGAAAGTACGTTAGCTCAGATCTACAAAGTTCGAGATGGGGTCGCATTCCGCGGAGGACCTGCTTATTACATGGAAAAAGCATTGAATGCTCGCTGGATGGGTGTTATTTTTGCCATTTTAATTTCAATCACGTTCGGACTTGCCTTTAACTCTGTTCAATCGAATACGATTGCAAGTGCGTTTGGACAATCTTTTGATATAAAACCTGTTTATGTAAGTATTTTCTTAGCCGTTGTAACTGCAATTATTATTTTTGGTGGCATCAAACGGATTGCCAAAGTATCAGAAATCATCGTTCCAATTATGGCTGGACTTTATATCCTTGTAGCTCTGTTTGTAATGGTTACAAATCTTACAGAACTTCCTGCCGTTTTCAGCATGATCTTCGAAGGTGCTTTTGGTGTAGAAGAAGTAGCTGGTGGAGCATTGGGCGCAGCGATGATGAACGGTATAAAACGTGGTCTATTCTCTAATGAAGCCGGTATGGGTAGTGCACCGAATGCAGCTGCTACAGCAGATGTGAGCCACCCTGTTAAGCAAGGATTGATTCAATCTTTAGGTGTTTTTGTTGATACCCTTTTGATCTGTTCTTCTACCGCCTTTATTATTCTATTATCAGGCATGTATGATTCTAAAGAAGCGGATGGAATTATTTTAACGCAGGAAGCTTTAAACACATTGCTTGGATCATGGGGTGGCCCATTCCTAGCGATCATCGTAATGTTGTTCGCATTTAGTTCCGTAGTAGGGAACTATTATTATGGTGAGTCTAACATTGAGTTTATTAGTACGAACAAAACGTGGTTGTTTATCTACCGATTAGCTGTTGTCGCAATGGTTGGATACGGTGCAATAGCATCTCTTGATTTTGTTTGGAGTTTAGCAGACATGTTCATGGGACTTATGGCGATCATCAACTTAATCGCTATTTCATTGCTTGGAAAAATTGCTTTTGACGCTCTCGGGGACTATCTGAAACAAAAGAAAGAAGGAAAGGATCCCGTTTTCCGACCATCTAGTATCGGACTAAAAAACACAGAAGCTTGGGATGAAGATCTTTCAACAGAGAAATAAATAAAACGAAAGAAAGAAGACTTCCTGAGTGAAGTCTTCTTTCTTTTATGTTAGTTTAAAATGGACGGAACAAATTAAAAAACTGGCATAGAGAGCCAGTTTTATATTACCATTTATCACTCAACCTATTTTAAGTTGCTTTTTCCTCTGCAGGCGGGGAAAGTAAATTCTTTAATTGTTGTTCAAGATCCTGCAAAGAAAGCTCGTATAAATGACGTCCATCTGCTGTCTTATAGATATTATGTAACAATAGATCAGCAATTAAATTTTCTCTTTTTTGATGGTCCGCTGACACGTTCAATCCCTCCTGTAAATCTCTTCAACATTTTACTTACCCTGAAATGATGGAGAAAAAACTTCCATTAATAGTTTATGTAAAAAAATGACGAAGGTGATGTAATTTTATAACCATTATCTTCCGTCAAGGTTACCCGCTTTTGGTTAAATTGTCAATTGTTTCAAGACAATAATTGTCGTCGATACTGTAAAAGATTCGGTAGAAATTGTATGCTAAACAATCTCATATACATAGATAGATAAAGGAGAGGTGTTATGTTTGAAGGTGGTTTAAACGTAGATTATTTTATACTATTACTTGCCATTCTACTCTTACTAGGCGTCGTTACTACGAAGTTCTCTTCACGCTTTGGTGTACCTGCCCTTGTACTTTTTATTGGAATCGGAATGCTCCTAGGAAGTGATGGACTCAATTTTATTTATTTTGATGATCCGCACGTAAGTCAACTAGTGGGCGTAATTGCTCTTATTATCATTTTATTTGAAGGTGGACTTCAGACAAAATGGACTAGCGTAAAACCCGTTCTATCCACTTCACTGTCACTCGCGACGTTTGGAGTATTCCTTACAACAGCCGTTGTCGCGGTATCTGTTAAATTGTTATTGGATGTTAATTGGCTAGAAGCATTTCTGTTCGGTTCGATCGTTGGATCTACGGATGCTGCTGCAGTATTCTCTGTTTTGGCCGGAAAAAATGTGAAAGAGAAGCTTTCTTCGACGCTTGAAGCAGAATCTGGTTCCAATGATCCGATGGCTGTATTTTTAACGATCACATTTATTGAGTTGCTCACAAAAGACTCCACTTCCATTACAGGACTTGTTCTATCATTCTTTTAGCAGATGGGAATGGGAGCTGTTTTTGGCTATTTCTTTGGAAAGCTTGCCGTTTATGCCATTAACCGTATACGACTTGAATCAAGTGGACTCTATCCCGTATTCGCTCTTTCTTTTGCTATCTTAACCTATGGGATTACGATGCTTGCTGGAGCAAGTGGACTGCTTGCTGTATATGTTGCAGCTGTGTTTATGGGGAATAGTCACCTTACATACAGAAACTCAATCGTGCGATTTAACGAAGGTTTCGCTTGGATGATGCAGATTTTAATGTTTGCGATCTTAGGTTTACTTGTTTTTCCGAGTGAGCTGTTTCATATCGATATTATGCTGAAAGGCTTGATGATCTCTTTCGTACTCATTGTTATCGCACGTCCAATAGGTGTTTTCCTAAGTATGCCAACTTCTGCTTTCTCAATTAACGAAAAATTATTTATCTCGTGGTCTGGTCTTCGTGGCGCTGTTCCTATTGTTCTCGCTACATTCCCACTCATTGAAGGGGTTGAGAACAGCCAGTTGCTCTTTAATCTCGTTTTCTTCGTTGTGCTTACATCTGCTCTCATACAAGGATCAACCATTCCTTGGGTAGCTCAGAAATTAAAGTTAACGGAAAAAGAAAAACCTACATCTCCACATGTTTTAGAACTTGTTTCAATCGGTAAAGCCAATGCCGAAATCGTTGAATTTTTTGTACCCGAACATGCAAAAATTATCGGACAGACACTTGAGGAAATTTCCTTACCAAAAGAATCTACTGTAAGTGCAATGATTCGAGGCGATGAATTGATCACACCAACAGGGAGAACAGAGATTCACGCTCACGATATTCTTTACATCATGGCACATAAAACAAAACTGAAGAGTGTAACGGATTATTTATCCAAACAAAATATTGAAAAGAATTAAAGAAAAAGCCGGGAAGCTCTTCCCCGGCTTTTCTTATGCACCTTTTTCTACATGTACTTGATGAGGGTATGGAATCTCGATGCCATTAGCATCCAAAGCTTCTTTTAAAGCTTTACGTAACTCTCTTTCGACCGCCCATTGTTCTCCATTAATCGTCTTAGAAATAATACGAATTACCACATCAGACGAACCTAACATTTGAACTCCTAACACATTCGGCCCTTCCATTATGCTCGGATTCTTTTCTTTTACTTTGTCACAAGCATCTTGTAGTATGACGAGAGCCTTGTCTATATTTTCTTCATAGGCAATACCTATATCAACAAGTGCACGCATATTACCCCGTGTATGGTTCGCAATCGTACTGATCTCACGGTTCGGCATATAGTTCAATGTGCCATCAAATGCTCGTATGTGAGTCGTTCTCAGACCCACTTCTTCTACAATTCCATCGACCCCGCCAATCGTAACATAGTCTCCGACCTCCATCTGCTTTTCAAGAAGAATGAAGAAACCTGTTACAACATCACTTACGAGTCCCTGCGCTCCAAAGCCTATAGCTAGTCCAACTACCCCTGCCCCTGCTATAAGAGTACCGATTTCAAGTCCGAACTGCTTAAATATGATACCAGCAAAAACAAAGATCAATACGTATGAAAACAGGTTGACTACAAGTTTTTGCAGCGTAATAATTCTTCCAGAAGACATCTTTCTATGTGTTGCTGCCTTATCAAACATTCGATTGATCACACGTCTACCGATCGAACGAATCACCAAGAACATGACGATGATCAATAGAAACTTCACTGCCCATAAACCAGCCGCAAGCATAATCTCAGCCCAGTTTATTTTTTCCAGCCACTTTTGCCATTTTTCCAAAAAAACCACTCCCACGATGTACAATAGAATACTCCTTATTGTACAAAGCTTCGAGTGGCTTTTCAATCATTTACAAAAAACTATGGTGCCATAACAGGCGTACGATCAATCTTGAAGCCCATATCTTCTAACATCTTATGATCTGCCGTTGACTCTTGTCCTCTCGTCGTAAGATAGTCACCTACGAATATGGAGTTCGCGGCATACAGACCGAGTGGCTGAAGACTTCTTAAATTCACCTCACGCCCACCTGATATTCTAATCTCCTTCGTAGGATTAATATAACGAAATAATGCAAGTACTTTCAAACAGTAGCGTGGATCTAGCTCATCTGTACCTTCTAACGGTGTACCATCGATCGCATGCAAGAAGTTCACTGGAATAGAATCTGCGTCAAGTATATTAAGACTTCTTGCCATATCTATGACATCTTGTTTCGTCTCTCGCATACCTACAATAACTCCTGAACAAGGAGAGATCCCGCTTTCCTTAACGATGTTTACCGTATTCACTCGATCATCGTATGAATGAGATGTTGTAATATTTTCGTGATTTTGAGCGGAAGTGTTGAGATTATGATTATATCGGTCGACACCCGCTTCTTTTAAACGCTCTGCTTGTTCTGGCTTTAATATACCTAGACAGGCACAAACTTTTAAGCCATATGTATCTTTGATCTCTTTTACAGCTTCAACAACTTTATCCACATCACGGTTAGTAGGTCCACGCCCACTTGCAACGATGCAATACGTTCCAACGTTTAAGTTATACGCTGCCTCTGCTCCTTTTACCATCTCTTTACTATCCATCATTCGATAAGTCTCGATGGGTGCAGTCGACACGATAGACTGTGAGCAATATCCACAGTTCTCTGGGCATGCGCCTGACTTTGTATTAATAATCATGTTGAGTTTTACGAGATTACCATAATAATGCTTTCTGATCTGATAAGCCCCATGCAGCAATAATAGCAGATCTTCATCAGGACAATTTAAGATATCAAGAGCTTCTTCGTTCGTAATTTGTTCTCCACTCAATACTTTGTTTGCAAGAGCATTCCAGATCATCACAACAACACTCCTTTATGATGCATGTTTTGTTCGTTGAGTAATTGATTTTTTACGCGCAAAATTAATTCTTGGAGCTAACATACCTGCACAAATCGCTAAAATAATATCTTTAGGTAGCGGGACCATCATCCATGCCCAAGCCATAGAGTACGTGAAACTTTCTGGTGCATCTGCCCACATTTTATATGCCATGAACATTAGGTTTGTCCCTACAATATAGTTAACCGCTGTTCCAACAAGGGTTGCTACAATGTATGAAGCTTTTCCACCATTCTTTTCAATGATTAATCCCGTTAGATATGCAACCAGAATATACGATAACAAAAACCCAAAGGTAGGACTGATCACTGTTGCAAAGCCACCTTTAAATTGAGCGAACACTGGTGCTCCGACTAATCCGACTAGTACGTATACACTCATCGAGATTGCTCCTAATCTGCTTCCTAACAATGCTCCTGCTAGAATACAGAAAAAGGTTTGCAACGTAATTGGCACCCCACCAACCACCATGAACGGAAACATGGTTGTGATATTTGCACCAATCGCCATTAGCGCTACAAACATACCAACTAGCGTAATATCAATCGTTTTCAAACCGCTTCTTTGTGCTGTCATCTTCATAAACCTCCACATATTAGTTCTGTATACGCTTTAGAATAGCGAAGGTTCACAATTACGTCAACTTAAAATATATTTTAGTTAACATATAAATATTGACTAAACCATTCTAAAAGCTAGAATGGTTTAGTCTGTTTTTATTTAATTCAAGATAATTATTTATCCCCCGTAAACTTGATTCCTTTTACAAAGTATCGGTTAAAGAATGCGTACAGAACGATAATAGGTAATGTAAAGACCATCGATGCGGCCATAATATAGTTCCAAAAAGAGATAAACTGGCCTTTAAATGAGTTCAATCCTAGTGGCAGAGTGAACATGTCTTGATCAGATAAGATGATGAGAGGTCTCATGAAATCGTTCCAAAACGCCATGAATACGAATATTGTCTGAGCTGCAAGTGCCGGCTTAGCAAGTGGCAAAACGATACGGAAAAATGTACCGAAGCGCCCAAGCCCATCGATTGCAGCTGCTTCTTCCACTTCTTTTGGAAAGTTGATGAAAAACTGTCTCATCATAAAAATAAACGTCGCGTTCACCGCTCCTGGAATAATCATTCCTTGATACGAGTTCAACCATCCAAGTTCTTTCAGTATTAAGAAGTTAGGAATGAGCGTTACTTGGAAAGGAATCATCAATACGGCCAAAATCATTAAGAAAATACTCTTCTTTCCTGGAAAGCTTAGTCTTGCGAGCGCATATCCAGCCATAGAGTTGAACAATAAGTTTAATAGCGTTCCGACTGTTGCAATGAACAAACTATTAAACAACCATCTTCCGAATAAGGGCTCTCTCGTAAAGATCTGCTTATAGTTATCAAGTGTAAATTCTTTCGGGATAAAATTAATCGACCCACTTACGATCTCACCAAGTGTTTTAAAGGAAGAAGACAGTGCCCATAAAAACGGAATGACGGTGATGATCGCGTAAACGACAAGGATTACATACAAAGCTTTTCTTCCAGCCGTACGTTTTTTCATGGTATCTCCTCCTTAGTATAGTGATTCTTCTTTTGAAAATTTGCGTTGTAAAAGTGTTGCCACTAAGATGATGATGGCAAGCATGAAAGCAATCGCTGTAGCGTAACCCATCGTTCCAAGTGTCTTAAATGCATATTGATAGATTAAGAGAACGACAGTTAGAGTGGAGTTGTTCGGTCCGCCCGAGCCTCCAGAGAAAATATAAGATTGATCGAAAAGCTGGAATGTACCAATCAGACCCATAATCACCACAAAAGATGTTACCGGTCTTAAGTTTGGAACCGTAATGTGCCAAAACTTTTGAATCGGACCTGCTCCGTCGAGTTCAGCTGCTTCATAATGACTGTCTGGAATATCTTGAAGAGCTGCTAGATAAATAACCATGAAAAACGGTGCCGTCGCCCAAATATTCATGATCATGATGGCGATAAGAGCAACGTCTGGATCACCAATCCAGTTATACGTTGGCAGATTTAAGAACTTTAGTACATAGTTAATCAATCCGTTCTGGTTATACATCCACATAAAAATAAGTGTTAACACAGCGGATGAAGTTAAAGTAGGCAAGAAGTAAACGATGCGAAAGAACTTCTGCCCTTTGAGTCCTGCATTCAATGATGCTGCTAATACTAGAGCTAGGAACGTCTGAGTCGGCACTACGATCGCAACATAGATCGCTGTGTTCTTCAGTGCAATAATTGCTCTATCGTCAAATGTGACCTTCATAAAGTTATCGAGCCCTCTAAACTCATAAGTCGCACCGCCGATCAGTTCTACTTTGTGAAAAGAAAGAAATACAGCGTAAAGTATCGGTGCGATTACAAACACGCCTAATACGAGGAGCGCAGGCAACAAGAATAGATACCCTTGTCCCGCTTCTCTTCTATCTTTTTTTGATAACATCTTCACATGGTTCACCTCGATTCAAAAGTCTTTATTCTGTTACTTTTATCTCTCTGTTCGCCTGTCTCTCTGCATCTTTTAACGCTTCTTTTAAAGGACGGTCACCTAAATAAGCACTCAGAAATTGGTTATTGAAATTGTTCATCACGATTGGCAGTGTTGGACCATCCTGCCATACCGTTGCATATTCTGCTCCACTTACAAGTGGACCGCGAAGTTCATCTTGATCAAAACCTAGTTCAGTAGCTACAGACTTTCTTGTTGGAAGTGCAAAGCCTTTGCTCGTCCATTTCTTCATTCCTTCTTTACCCGTGAGATATTCGATCAGTTCCCATGACTCTTTCTTATGCTCTGATTCTGCATTCATCGCGTATCCGACTGCAAAGGACATCGTCCCTTTTTTACCGTTTACTGTTGGCAGTTCTGCCGTTCCATAATCAAGCTCTGGAAACGTGTCTTCTAAAAAAGGAATGTTCCAGTTCCCTTCCATTACCATGGCTGCGTTGCCACGTCCGAACATCTCACCAGCGGATTGCCCTGCCCCTACTTCTGAAGGTGTTGCTGCAGTCTTATCTTTTATGTGCATATCAACCACTGGCTGGATCGCATCCACGACTTTATCATCAGCAAAAGTGGCTCGACCATTTGTGATGACCTGTCCATCCTGAGATTCTGCCATATAATACATCCGTTCAATCTGTGGAAGCATTCCAAGTCCGTATACTTGTTTCTTTTGATCGGTCAGTTTTTTTGCGACAGCCTCCATCTCTTCCCATGTCTTTGGAGGTTCTTTTATTCCAGCTTCTTTAAACATTTTCTTGTTATAAAAAAGAGCGAGTGTTGAGTAATCCTTTGGCAGACCGTAAAGCTTCTCACCTTCTTTAAAAGCATCAAGCATCGGTTTTTCAAAATCTGCAAGGTCAAATTCTTTTGTCACATACTTATTTAGCGGTTCAACAGCGCCTGTCTCAATGAGAGCAGGAGCTTCAAAAGCATCAAGATAGAATACATCTGCTGCGGTTCCTCCGATCAATCGTGTTTTCAAAACATCCATGTATTGATCACTAATTGTATTCAGTTTCACATCAATGTGGGGATGTTCTTTTTCAAAATCTGATAGAACTTCGTTTAACAATTTCTTCTCAGTCGGATTTCCACCCCAACCACTCAGAACAATCTCGGTTTTCCCTGATTGAGTTTCTTCTTTTCCATTGTCATTTCCACAGCCAGATAACACCGTTGCTAAAAGCAGCGAAGGTACAGCTATTGCAGACAGCCACTTTGTATGTCTCATCTTCTAAAACTCCCTTCTCTACATAAGGTGAACGAACCATTCTATTTTTGAATCACTTCATATCCAGTCGTATTTTCTTTTATCTCTACGGTCGTTTCTTCTTCCTCACGTTGAACATGAACGGAAAGATGTCCTTCTCCAATTTTAATTCGGTCAACTTTTAGTTCTTTCATCTCTTTCAACAGTTCTGGAGAGAGATAGATGACTTTGTTTAAACTATCAGGAAATAATCCAAGAATGGTTTGGATGAAGACTAGTGGTGTCCCTGCAGCCCAAGCTTGAGGTGAACATGCTACGGGGTATTTCACTGCTCTTCCTGTTTTAGAATCATATCCACAGAAAAGCTCAGGCAGTCTGTCATATTCAAAGTGGCTCGCGGCAGCGATCAATCCAGAGATCACCGTATTTGCATCACTCTGGTGTTCTACTTTACTCATGCCAAGCAGGATCATACTGTTGTCATGCGGCCATATGCTACCATCGTGATAACTCATCGGGTTATACCCCGCTTCTCCTTTTGCCATCGTGCGAATACCGTAACCTGAGAAAAATTGTGGAGAAACAAGTTTTTCTATCACCTTACTTGCCTTATGATCATCCAGCATCTCTGCAAAAAGAACATGTCCAGGATTGGTTGTTAAAGTCCCTACCTGCTGTTTATCTTTATCTAATGCAATGGCATGAAACTCCTGATCTTCCATCCAAAACTTTTCGTCATACAGTTTCTTTAGCTTTTCTGCATCAAGACGAAGTTTAGTAGCTTCATCTACTCTACCAAGTACATCAAAAATAGCTGCAATACCGATTTTGGCTTGATAAACATATCCTTGAACCTCAGATAGAGCTATCGGTGTATCTGCATAATTTCCGTTTCGATGTACGATCGAATCACCAGAATCCTTCCAGCCCTGGTTCGCGATCCCTTTACTTGATTCTTGATGATATTCTACGAATCCATCACCATCTCGATCACCATATTCATCGATCCAGTTTAGTGCTGCATCTACATTCGACTTCAGCTGCTCTGCCAACGATAAATCACCTGTCCATTTTGTATATTCAGATAAAAGGACCAAAAACAGAGGTGTTGCATCGATCGTTCCGTAATAAGGTGTAAAAGGTACTTGGTTTGTAGAAGCCAGTTCTCCGTATCGAATCTCGTGCATGATCTTGCCAGGTTGTTCATCACGCCAAGGATCTACTTTCGTACCTTGTTGAGAAGCCATGGTTAATAAAGTACCTTTTGCTATTTCAGGATTAAAAGCAAGCATCTGAAGCGCTGCGATCAAACTGTCTCTTCCAAAAGGAACACCAAACCAAGGTAATCCTGCTACTGGGAACGCTCCATGTCCAATGTCCGTTAACAATACGCGAAGATCCATAATGCCTCTGTCGACAAGTCTTTGAAGTGGTTTGTAGTCTGTTTGTACTTTTGTTGTATCTCTTTCCCAATCTGTATAAGAAGTCTTTAAAAGTTGAAGTGCTTTCTCGGGATCCATGACTGTTCCTGACTTTCCGTTAATTTCAGGTGTCACAGAGAATGTTACACTCTTTGCCTCACCGTGATTCAATTGAAAATCAAACGCGATCGTACCATCTTTATTTACCTTCTTTGCCTCTCGATCCCATTGTACTTTTGTAGCCCGTTCAACATCATCAGCTCCTTTATAGAAGTATGTTAACGAGTTTTCTGTAACTTCTTCGCCGGACCTTTTTCCAATCTCACCATATTGAAAACCTCGAATAATGAACATATCTGTAAAATCAGCGTCAACATGAACACTTATTTCAAAATTGACTGGTTTCGGATAATAGCTTTTTAGCTGTAGTGTCTCATATAATACGCCATCATAAATTAAGCGCTTTCTTTCAATCTCAATAGATTCCCTCCACAGAATGAGTTCTCCGTCTTCTTCCATGTGAGGGTTAGTCAGCAAGATCTTTGCTTCATAATTCTCATCTGCAGATGAAGATAGAAGAATAGGATCTTGACCGTTTATTTTGATATCGAACTTGCTAAGAAACCGGGTATCTTTTGTATACAATCCGAGTCCATAATCGTTCTCTTTAGGAATATTCCCTTTGTCATCTGTTAAAAAAAATAGATCGTTTTCTTTTATTACACGATAGTTCATACCACAAATCCTCCTGATAATATTAGTATAAAACGCATCCGAAACGTTTTGGGTCTTAGTCTAAGTAAAAACCACTATTTGTGGTTTTCAATTGATGATTCTCTTTTTATAAATGTCGTTTGCAGTACTTTATTCTTTTCTACTTCTTTCCCTTCCAACAGATTTGTAAGAAGTTTTGTCGCTTCAAACCCTAATTTATACCGATCTTGTGCAATCGTAGATAATGATGGCGTTGAATAAGCAGATAAGATAATGTTGTCAAATCCAACAACAGATAGATCTTTTGGAAGTGTTTTACCCATCTTTTTTGCTGCTCTTATTGCCCCCATCGCCATAAGGTCACTTGCACAAAACAATGCAGAAATCTCAGGATGTGCTTTTAATAGTTTGGTGGTTTCCCGTTCTGCTGTATCCTCCAAAAAAGCTCCGTTTACAACATAACTTTCGTTGAAAGGAATACCATTCTTCATCAAAGCCGCTTCGTAGCCAGCTAACCGTTCCCTGCTGACAAAAGCTTGACTATGCCCATTAATCATCGCAATATGTTTATGACCTAAATTCAGGAGATGTTCTACCGCTGTTTGTGCACCGTCTTTATTGTTGGTTGTTACATAGCCAACCGAATCACTTTCAATCGGAATATCAATAAGAATACAAGGAATATCACTTTTTAATACTTCGTCTAAGTACGGATCATCCGTTTTAATACCTTGTAAGATCACACCTTCTACTTTTCTTTCCTTGCATAACTGGTTATACGTTTTTTCCTGCTGTTTTTTAGAATCTGTACTGATCAAGACTAGTTCATATCCTAGTTCACCAGCACAGTCATTTACGCCGCAAAGTACTTCAAAGGTAAAATTATCTTTACTTCCTTCAATTCGAAGTCCAGATACGAGCAATCCAATGGTTTTTGTTTTTTTCATTACGAGACTTCGTGCTAGTAAACTAGGGCTATAATTAAGTTCTTGAGCGATCATCTTTATTTTCTCTCTTGTTTTTTCATTTACATCAGAGTAGCCGTTCAGCGCTCTGGAAACGGTTGTTACTGATACTCCTGCTTTTTTTGCAACATCTCTTATGGTAGCCATATTTTATCCTCCAAAACGTTTTGGAACTGATTAGTAGTTATCTTAACGCTTTTTGATATCGCTTTCAAGTATTAGTTTTATAACATGCAAAAAACCCTGAGAGTAATCTTTCAAGACTACTTTCAGGGTTTCTTTTGCATCTACTTGTTTTCTTCTTCTTTTTCATGAGGAACTTCTTCTGTTGGAGTTACAGATTCAGAAGTATGTTCAGCAACCCTTTCTTCTTTCCAAGATTCTTTTTCATTATGAATCTGGTGCAGCTTTTTCACTTGTCGCTGTAGCTGAATTACTTTAATCAGACCAAATAGTCCGACTGATAGGCCACCGATTACGGCTGATCCTAAAATGACGAGTACTAATGGCCAGTTGGCAGTTCCAAAGAGGTAGTTGATTTCTACATCACCAACATTTATGACCGCGAACGTTGCTATGATTAGTGCGAAGATAAAACCAAATAACAGATACAATTGCATTTTCATTTTTATCACCTCATTGTTATCTATTCCCTCAATGAAAGGGAAATTCACCTAAATTTTTACGAAATTTTTTATGAAAGTTAAGCTGCTTTGATTTCGGGTATCCTTGTATTATAAGGAGGTGTTTCATTGACGATTAAAGCTTTTGTTTATGACGCATACGGAACACTTTTTAATGTACATTCCGTTACTGAAAAAGCCGAGTTTCATTTTAAAGGACATGGTAAATCGATCAGTGAAGAATGGCGAAAAAAACAAGTAGAGTACTTCATGCTTCACCAGCTAACTGGAACATACATTCCATTTTCCGAAATCACTCGCAATGCTCTTTTATATACTTTTAAAAAATTCTCTCTACAATGCAACGAAGAAGCACTTGTTTCTTTAACGGAGGCTTATCTAGAACTCCAAGTCTATGAAGAGGTACCCGGCTCTCTTCATAGAATTCAACAAAATAATATGAAGCAAGTTATTTTTTCTAATGGAACTTATAAAATGCTAAAGCCATTAGTTAAAAAAAGAGAACTAACTGATGTTATAGACCTATTATCGATTGAGGATGTTCAACAATATAAACCTGCACCTGCTGCCTATCAGTATGCTCAGGAGACGTTAGCTATAAACCGTGAAGAAATTTTATTCATGAGTTCTAACTATTGGGACATAACGGGCGCAGCAGCATATGGATTTAAGACCGCATGGATCAATCGAGGAAATCTACCATTAGATGTTTTAGGTATTAAACCTCATTATATTTTTTCCTCTCTTAAAGATCTTGAGAACGAAAAAGAGCTGCACTCCTTATGAGTCCAGCTCTCATCTATTTTTTGTTTGGTTCCTAGAATTAACAATATAATCTGGTATCAAAAGAGTACCGATGAAGAATAAACTACCCCCACCTATCCGAATAATCCTCTCATGTTCAGAATCTATCGTTAAAGAGATTATCATGATTAGTGCTCCAATAATTACAAATGTAATCCCAAGATATCGATATTTCATTGTAATCTCCCTCAGATTGATTTTTTTAATTAGTTTAAAAACTTCATAATGAATGACTTTTTGTCTTGCAATTCTTTTTCTTGTTTTTCAGTGGTAGGTATTTGCTCTCTTTCCACATTACGAATTTTTGGTTCTGCTTTGGATTCAGAATAGTTAATGTGAGTTACAAACCATCCTTTATCCTCTTTCTTTATACGAACCCATACATCTTTTTGACAATCTGCACAGGATTCCATTTTGTAGTAGTGCAGTCTGTAAATATATTCCTTACTGTTTATACGATATTCAAACTGATCTAACTCTTTAAATGAGTATGTAGGTTGTTCTTCTTTATTAGTTTCTGAAATAATATCCACGTATTTCATTTTTTCTGAATCAGAGAGTAATGTATATTGCATTGATTCATTATTTATTAACTTTGCCTCTCCCCACTGTCTAGCAATTCCTTGTGTCTCAACACTTTGATCATCTATATCTACAACAAGAACGACCAGAAGACAAACGATCAAGAAAGTGAATATCATACGAAATGCATAGGTTGATTCCTTATCTTCTTTTAATTCCAATTTAAATTTAATTTTGTCTTCATTCATTTCATACTCCAGGCTTCCTTTTATTAATCTCCACACTCACAACCGTTTTCCATGTTTCAGGTTTATGACACATCATAGCAGGAGTTAAATAGATCTCTTTATAACTACTTTTTAGCGAAAGGCTCTCTTCTTCGGCGAAATTCATTATCTCTTCCAGGGTTTCAACTGAGTTTCGATAGTGACCTCTATGTAACTTTTGAACACAAGTGAGCGACTCATTAGAAATGAGTTGTAGTGTTGGAAGCTTCTTTCCTAATCTCTTTTCAACGTGAAAACATGCTTCTTCAAATAATTCTTTAGTTATACAATCAGGGACTTGCATCATTTGAGTTGTAATTGACCTACTGACATTTTTCTCATGCCAAAGAATCTCATGCGGCATTAAAGTAAATTTGTAACTTAACTTATTTTTCGTTAAATATTTCAGCTGATTTACGACTTTCCATACAACCCATTGCTGATCAATTGGCTCAGGCCGACCTGCCCAATCCATATGATAGGCAGTGGTCATCTCTTGCGAAACGTACTTCATAGCTGGTATCACACGAACTGCAACTGGCCCCGGCTTCATTTTATAGATGTCAGAATGAATGTTTCGATGGTCATAAGTCATTAACTTTGTTGTCATCATGATACCTCCTTCATTAAGGATTGGAAAATAATGATAATTAAAGAATAGCATAAAATATACTGAATTTCTTTACAAAGGAGAGATTACAGTGAACAAAAAGAGGTTTATAGGATTAGGATTATAAAAAGCAGAAAAAAACACTTGCAACCCCGATGTCACAAGTGTTTTCTTTATTAACTTTCGATTTCAACTTCACTTAGCCCTCTTGTTAACTGATCAGGGTCAAGATCTTCTCCAATAAAAACAAGTCTTTGCGGCATCTTCATCAATTCTTTTTCGTAAGTAGGCAAGCCATAAGAGTACTGAAAAAGATAAATTTGATTTTCTAACTGAATATACCCTTTGATTCTGTAGATCGATGAGGGTACATTTCTCAGCCAGTTTTCAAACAACTCTTTATTAACAGGTCCTTTAAACGAATATATAAAAGTTTTGACATTCAATTTATCTGCGGAAATAGACTGGTGATCTGATCGCTTTTTTACGGAAAGTGAAAAAAGTTGAGACAGTTCTATCTTTGCAAAATCTGTTAACACAAATGGAGTGCCTTCATTCAACCTTGATGCGTCACTCGTAAGCATCATCTTCTCTTTCTCCGTCAAACCGCTTGTTTTGTTCCACACGATATAATCTGCGTGCTTAACCTGCTCAAGCATGAGCATTCTAGCCTGAACATTCATACTCTCTCGTTCCAGCCATCGAGGTGCGTCCATTATTGAAATGATACCTGATATCTGTAAGTCGTCGATTAGATAAGGTGACAAACAGGCATCAAGTACATCAATCGGATGAGCGACACCTGTTGCTTCAATAATTAACGTATCAAGCTCATTCTCTTTACATAGTCCCCAAAGCTGTTTTTCAAGTTGATCCGATAAAGAACAGCATATACATCCGTTGAGAAGCTCTTTAAGCGGAACATCTTTTGGAACAGAATCAGAATCGATCGAAACTTTCCCCATCTCATTCATTAATACAGCTGTTTTATGCTTTTGTTCTTTTTCATATGACAGCAGCTGTTTGAGCAATGTCGTTTTTCCGCTTCCTAAAAATCCAGCTAGAATAATAACATTCGCTTTCTTTTTCATCGTACACCTCGAACTTCTTTTTTATAGATCTCATCAATTTCTCTATTTTAACACAAACAAAAAAACAGCCGTTTTACAGGCTGTTAACATTTAGTTTAGCTAATAATTTTTTTATAATATCAAGGCTTACTTCTTCCCAAAGAGCATGGTCAGTCGTAAACAAACTAGAGATTCGATCAGCAAATAGCTTGAAGGCTTTTTCGTAACGTGGATCCTCTTTTGAAGGTATCTTCTTTTTGCGCTCTTCAACAATTTGCTGCAATTTCGGCGCACGTGGGCCCCACTTTACAACTTCTTTTCCCTTCTCATCAATAAAGATAATGATAGGAATTGATTTTGCTTTTGCTGTTAAGTATCGATCCATTAATTCCGGATGCTGGTCGCGTAAGATAAAGCGGATATCAATAAGTGCTTCATCTGCCATGCGCATAAAAACAGGAAGATTCAACATCGCATCACCACACCAATCTTCGGTAATCACGATCGCTCTCAACCGGTTTTTTTGGATGCCTTGCAACGCATCTTTCATAGGTTCAGGTAACACGAATGAATTATATATCGTCAGCAAGTTTTCCTTGTGTGTTTTCATTGAATGGATATATGCATAGCGCGTCATGCCTTTATCAAACCATGTATTGAGGTCAGTCATCATCCTGTGTTCCTCCCTGTTTATCTTGTATTCTTATTTTAACCAAACAAGGGGGAGTTGTGGCAATGAAAATGCCTTACATTTATTTTTTTAGTTCTTTTAACCTGCTCTGAGCTTTTTCTGGAGTTGGGAAACAGCGAATAAAAGCAGGTATCTCTCATTCGGCGTTAACCGGAGCCAGTCCTTCGCTTTGTACTTCATACTGATTTCCACCTTTCACTAACATTTATCATACCGTAACTATCTAATACCTCTTTTCACATAAAAGAAAACTTTTTTTCACACATAAGTTTTCGTCATTTAATGAGGAATTTCGCATTATTACTCGTAATTTCTTTTTTCTCCTATACTATTTCTCGAAAGAAGAAGGGTTTCTTTTCATAAAAATAAGGGAATGGATACGAAAACAGGGGAGGGGTTAAGTGGTTATGAAAATGCTGAGTGAAGATGTTAAAACTTTGTTTTTTACAGACGATGGGACGATTCCGAATCATCCTTCCTGGCCCGTTTTGTTATACGTAGGAAAATTAAAAGAACCTCAGGATGCATTAGACGTTTTTGAGCAAAACGGCTGGAGTAATGGTTGGAAGAATGGTGTCTTTGATTATCACCATTATCATAGCAATACTCATGAAGTTCTAGGTGTTATGAGCGGTGAGGCGGTTCTCCTTCTTGGAGGAGAAGATGGCGTTTCTGTTACTGTTTCAAAAGGGGATGTTATCGTGCTCCCTGCCGGTACCGGACATAAATGTATCGGATCCAGCACTGATTTTAAAGTAGCTGGAGCATACCCGAATGGAATGAACCACAACCTTAAAAAAGGTGAACCTGATGATCGACCAGCTGTATTAGATGATATTATGCTCGTTCCATTACCTGATAGAGATCCTCTCTTTGGAAGTGATGGCCCACTGTTGGAGTTGTGGAAAAGTTAAAGAATACATGTAGAGAGTGCCCTCCACAGTGAAGAGCACTCTTTTTTTATCTATTCTTATTCTCTCTCCACCACGTCGAGCTAGATAAAATCTCTGAGCCAAGAGTAACTGTCTCACCAATCTGAGGCGTACATATTTGAACATTTGATAATGTTGCAGCATTTACTGCCCGTTCTACAGGATCTGTCCAATCATGCAGTGATAGCGTAAAAGCACCCCAATGAATAGGAAGCATGACTTTGCCACTTACATCAAGGTGAGCTTGTACTGTTTCTTCAGGCATCATATGTATCACAGCCCACTTCTCATGATATTGTCCACATTCCATTAAAGTGAGATCAAAAGGTCCATACCGTTTCCCAATCTCTTTAAAGTGTGGTCCATATCCACTGTCCCCACTAAAATAAATGTTCGAATCCTTTCCTTGTATAATCCAAGAACACCAAAGGGTAGAATTACGATCCGATATGCTTCTTCCTGAAAAATGTCGTGCGGGGGAGCAGACTAATGAAATTCCTGAAAACTGTATCTCATCCCACCAGTTACATTCTTTTATGCGGTCTGGTTCCACTCCCCACCGCTTTAAATGTCCAGCAACGCCAAGCGGGACTGCAAAATTTTTCACTTTATGTTTGAGTTTTTTGATGGTTCCATAATCCAGATGGTCATAATGATCATGTGACAAAACCACTAGATCCACTTGGGGAAGTTCTTCAATTTTAAAAGGCAGTACTTTGCTATAACGCTTGTTTCCAAACCAAGGAACAGGCGACGGCGCGGAGCCGAACATAGGATCGATTAGTATGCGTTTTCCGTCCATCTCTATCAATAATGCTGAATGTCCAAACCAAGTTACTCTTGTTTCTTGATTTGCTTCTTCAGGTAACTGAAACGAGCTTATAGGAATTGCTTTCTTAGGCTGACGATTAGGGTTTCCACTTAAAAATTCTTTTAATACAGGGAGCATAGAACGTAGATCCGTTGTCATCACGGTTTCTATCTGATTAGTAAAAACACCATCTTTATAGTTTTTTATTGTTTCATACTTATTCACCTCTTGTTTTGAGGGCTTCTTACCAAAAACAGGATGAATCATCATAAATAAAAAAACAGCTGTTACGATTACAAGTAGAAAGCCTAATAAAACCATAGTTACGTTCCTCTCTATTTTACAGTAGTGCTCATATATTACTCCTTTTCAAATCATAGAAGCAACTTTCTAGTTGGTTACTAACGACAAAAAAGCTGATTCATGTGAATATACTAGATTTCACAAAATCAGCTTTTAATCAATCTATTCATTTAAGCACTTTCCTTTTCCTTTTTCTTCACTGCTTTCTTTCGCTTTCTTTTCTTTTTCTTTTGAAGCTCTTCTTCTTTTGCTCTGTTCTTTGCACGTCTTCTCATCTCTTCATAAATTCTAATACAAAGAGTTGCAAAGCTGATCAACAACGCAATAATTTTATACGCCATCCCCATACACGCCCTTTCTTCCTAAGAAACGGGGCAAATATTTATGATTCTGACTCTTTCGCTGCAGCCGTTTCAATAGGAGTTCTCATCGCTCTTAAATTCTCCTGATCGCAAACTGCTTTTTCTTGTGCATTTAATACTAACAAACCATTTCCTTCTGCTTTCTTTGTTAGTCCGATACTTAACGTATTTTTAACCAATTGAGCATAGACCTCTGCTTCTGAAAGTTCACGACCAAACAATTTTTCTTCTCGTTCAATCAGTAATGCAGCTGCTCCCGATACATGAGGCGTCGCCATAGAAGTTCCAGATAACTTTGCATATTTATTTCCTGGATAAGTAGAAACAACATCAACGCCCGGAGCAACCAGGTCAATCTCATCATTGGTGTTTGAAAACGGAGCAAGTTTCATTTTAGCATCCACTGCACCTACTTGAACGACCTCTTTATACGCGCCAGGATATGCATGTTCATTCGTATTTTCCTTATTATCCCCTTCGTTACCTGCTGCACAGACTACAAGCACATCTTCCAATACGGCTCTTTGAATCGCTTCATGTAGCTCAGGTACATCTGTCGGTCCACCAAGTGACATCGAGATCACACGCACTCTCTCGCCATTTTCCCCTCTCCATTTAACGGAGTAGTCAATAGCATCAATAATTCCTTGGTATGATCCACCGCCATCTTTACCAAGAACTCTGCAGATCAAGAGTTTCACATCTGGTGCCACACCAGCTACACCAGCATTGTTTAATGTAGCTGCAATCGTACCTGCCACATGTGTACCATGATAATGGGCATCTTGATAATCATCGTCATTTCCATCAACAAAATTCCGTCCATCAATGATACGTTCAGCAAGTTCCGGATGGCTTGTGTCACAGCCAGTATCTAGTACGGCAACAACTACGCTCTGCCCCTTTTCACCATCACGCCAAAACGCAGGTGCATTGATCATCTCGACTCCGTATGGAATCTCTTCTTTTGATTCTTCTATTACTTCTTCTAACACAAACGGGATCAAACAGACTTCACTCATCATCTTTACCTCCTTTTATTTTTAAAAGAATTTTTTGTAAAGTATGTGACTGTTGAAGAGACAAATGGAAGCGTGAACCTCCTTTCTTATAGGATGTAAGACTTGTAAGAAATGAAGATTCTAGTTGTAGAACTTAATACTATTCTACCAAACTGTTAAAACTTACCACAAGTCCCGTCTTTAAAATGAGCTATTAAGTCTACATCGACATTTTACGCAATGCGAACATATGTCCTTATCCTTAAATTCCAACACCTTTCGACAAAGTTTGTTAGTTCAATTAAACTATTGCAAACAAAAACTCCCAAGACTAGAACAGATCTAGTCTCGGGAGCTTGTAAATATAAAGAATAGATTAGTAGCGAACTGCGTCTGCCGCGTTTACACGACCTTTAGAGTAATAAGATCCTGTTCCTGAGATAGGATCTGCTGTGTTCTCGATTGCAGCACGGATATTAGAAGCACTTCTTCCTTGTGAAGCAAGTAAGCCTGCAATACCTGCTACTAGAGGACAAGCCATTGATGTACCAGACATGTAAGCATATCCACCATTACGTACAGTAGAAGCGATGTCTACACCAGGAGCAGCAACATCAACCCAAGATCCATAGTTAGAGAATGAAGCACGAAGGTCATTACGGTCAGTTGCAGCTACTGCAATGGCACCTGAATAATAAGCTGGATAGCTCGGTGCAGAAGTGTTCTCGTTACCAGCTGCGGCAACTACAACTACTCCTTTAGAAACGGCATAGTTTACAGCGTTTTGTAATGAAGTAGCAGATCCAGGTCCGCCAAGGCTAAGTGAAACTACTTTTGCTCCGTTATCTACAGCATGATAGATTCCGTTAGCAACATCATCAAGGGATCCACTTCCGTTCGCATCTAGTACACGTACAGCATAGATGGATACGTTTGGTGCCATTCCTGCGATACCTCTCGCGTTATTCGTTGCAGCTGCTGCGATACCTGCAGCATGTGTCCCGTGATCGTTTTGATCCATTGGATCCCAATCATCACTTACATAGTCATATCCTTTAATTACTTTACCTGCTAGATCAGGGTGATTATAATCAACCCCTGTATCGATGATTGCAATTTTTGTAGTAGATGAACCGCGTGTGATGTCCCAAGCTGATTGAGCACTTACTTTTTGAGGTGCATATTGCACTCCATTTGAGAAATACGTGTCATTTGGAGTCCAGCTCGCATGGTATGTATAGTTTGGCTCTGCATACTCTACATCTCCACTCGCTTCATATTCTGCAATGGCTGCATCTACGTTTCCATCTTTAACTTTAATGACATGAAACTTAGATCCTTTTTCTTTTACTTCATCTTTCCCTTTTACTGCTAATGATTTTACTTTTGACTCTGACACGTTGTCTTTAAATTTTACGATAATTTCTTGAGGTGTAACATTTGCTTTCACCTCTGTACTTTTTGCTGCTGCCGCTGGTGTTGCAAGAGAAACAACTAAAGGTAAAACCGCTGCCATTGTGGCAATCTTCTTAATCATTTACTTCACTCCTCTAATTTGGTGTTGAACTACAATTTCTAATATAGAGCCCAATTTACAGAAAATAAAGAAGAATTTTACTATTCTAACAAAAACAAATATAAACTACTAATTTTTAAAAGTTTTAACTTAAAATAGGAATAAAGTCATTAATCCAGCTATCATTTTATTACTTCTTTCCTCATCTAGACGTAGATATGACCTAGTATTGGGACTGGTTTTTTGAGAATCAAATAACTAAAGAGTTTAAAATTTTCAGCAAGAGGAATAGCTAAAGAAGAAACATATAATGGAGGGATGTTCATGCTACAAACAGGAGACACGGCACCTGACTTTACATTAAGAACGGAAAGTGGAGAATCTTTCTCCTTTCACAGCCACCTTGAAAAAGATGACCGTTTTCACTTACTCGTCTTTTTCCGGGGAGAATGGTGCCCAGTATGTAACGATCAATTGAAAGAGTTAGAGCAAAATATTGAAACATTTAATGAATTGAATACTCACATCTTAGCGATTTCTACTGATGAGGAACAAAATTTGAAGAAAATGAAAGAAAAACACGCTCTTTCTTTTCCGGTCTTTAGTGATATAGAAAGAGTTGCTGGAGAACCTTATGGCGTTCAATACCATAACGGAAAACTATATGACGATCATGGTGAACATGGAGAACCAGCATTATTTTTAGTAGATGATCAAAAAAGAGTTGTCTATTTTGATATTCAAACAGGACCATTTGGAAGACCTACTGCTGAAGATCTAAGAAAGACAATCAAATATATTAAAAAAACATTAAGATAAAACAAGACGACGAAATCAGGTGTTTCCCTGACTTCGTCGTCTTTTACCTTAAGACTGATGAAACAGCCAACTTAATCTTCTTCTATTCCTACAAAATATTCGTTCTTCCGATAAGACAGAGCACTTACATGAGCAACAAGTTCTTTATCGTTTTCCACGCTCACTTCATACCAAGAGGTGCGATGATTACGTTTGATCTCTGTTGCTCTTGCCGTAATGTTATCACCCATTTGGCATGCAGCGAGGTATCCAATATTAACAGATAGTCCCACTGATGTTTTTCCATAGGAATTACATGCTACAGCAAAGACAAAATCAGCAAGTGCGAATAACACCGCACCATGTGCTGAGCCATGAGCATTAAGCATATTTTCAGAGATTGTCATTTGTGCTTCTGCTTTACCAGGGCCAATCTCTAATAATTCAATACCTAACCATTTTGCAAAAGTATCATTTTGGAGCTTTTCTTTAATTTCCTCTACATACTGAATATGAACATCACGATCGTCTCTTTTTGTCTTCATATTTCTCACCTCTTAATAAGACATTCTTGGTGCAACAAACAATCCCCTTCTAATATACATAAGGATTAACCCTTCACAATCCACACGAATACATTTACAATAAAGTAACTAAGCATATAAGAAAGGTCGGATTAATATGTCTTACTCTTCTGTTTCTATTCCAAGACCTTTAGTTCGAACAAATCAGTGGTTCATTTTTTTATCTACACTAGCTACTTGGCTAACTGGTCAACCATGGTTCTTATTAATTCCTTTAGTTGCCGGTCTTCTAGGAATGTTTTTTGATTACAATCCCATAATGAAAGCTGCTGCATTCTTTTTAAAAAAGAAACCTTCTGCGTACATTCCAGAGGATAAGGACCAGCAGAAGTTTAATCAGTTGATTGCGATCTCGCTTCTTGCAGTAGGTTTTCTGAGTTATATATTAGGTTGGAGTACTGTAGCATGGATTGCTACAATCATGGTTGCAACAGCTTCTTCTGTAGCGATACTCGGCTTTTGTATCGGATGTTTTATTAGGTTCAGATGGCAGCAATATCGTTACAAGAGAACTCAAGACTCAAACTAAAAAACACAAAAAACCATTGGCATTTAAAGGCGAATGGTTTTTCTTAATTTTATTGCTTCAAATACTTAGTATTGCCTTGCATGAGTAGGTTCCTTACCACCTTCAAAATCAGCTATAACCTTAACCTCTGAAAGCCCAACATCCTTTAATATCAATTTCATTTCTTCAATGCACACCATCGAGTTGCAAAGCGTTTGAGCTCAGTTTGAATCAGACTTCCTTATTTTATTTTTTATTTTACTTAAAAATGAGTGAGTACTCACTTGACCGTTATCATCTCACTAACATATGATAGTGATAATGAGTGAGTACTCACTAAATTTCCGAAGGAGGCTTAATATGGAATCTGTTATTAAAGTAGCTAATGTTTCTAAGAATTATCGGTCTCATCTAGTATTGAAGAACATCGACCTAACCGTGAACAAAAATGAGATCTATGGATTGTTGGGTCCTTCAGGAGCTGGAAAAACAACATTAGTTAAAATGATCGCGGGGATCGAGATTCCCACAACTGGCAGTATAAGTGTTCTCAATTCATCCATGCCTAATCTTAAAATCATGACGCGAATTGGGTTTATGGCTCAATCTGATGCTCTTTACGGAGAATTAAGCGGAAGGGAAAACCTAGAATTCTTCTCATCCATTTATGGTCTAAAAGGACAAAAACAAAAAGAAAGGATTCATCAGGTTACTGAGCTCGTGAACCTTTCAAGCTTTCTACAAAAACCAGTCAATCAATATTCCGGCGGCATGAAACGAAGATTATCTTTAGCTGCTGCACTCTTACATGAACCACAGATCCTCATTCTTGATGAACCTACTGTAGGAATTGATCCCGTGCTCCGGCAATCGATATGGGATGAACTTTATAAGTTAAGTAAGAGCGGAACTACGATTCTAGTTACGACACATGTAATGGATGAAGCTGAGAAATGCGGTCAGCTGGGAATGCTTCGTGATGGAAAGCTAATTGCCTCTGGAACACCACAAGAATTAAAGAATTTTACATCAAGTACTTCAATTGAAGACGCATTTCTCTATTTTGGAGGTGTCCATCGTGAGAATTAAAGCATTAGTCATTAGGATTATCAGACAATTCATAAGGGACAAACGCACACTTGCCATGATGTTTATTGCCCCTCTTCTCATATTAACGCTTGTGAATCTCGTTTTCTCAAGCAATGACTATGAACCTAAAATCGGGGTTGTAAGTGATCAAAAAATTGTAGACCTACTGAGATCGTCAGATAATGCTTTCTTCGCTTATCAAAATGCGTCAATAGCTCACCAAGATTTAGCAGATGAAAAACTTGATGCTGTTCTTGAAGTTACATTACCTTCTACTTCCATTACACTAGAAGGAAGTAATCCTACAGCAAACAAGTCTTCGATTACAACGATTGAAAAAGCCTTGAGATCACTTCCGAATCAAGACACTGAAAAAACAAAAAACGTCCCCGAAATCAATTATTTGCATGGTTCTGCTGATATGGAAACTTTTGACTATATCGGACCGTTCTTAATCGGATTTTTCATTTTCTTTTTCGTATTCTTAATCTCTGGGGTATCATTTTTACGCGAAAGAACGACTGGAACACTTGAGCGGCTGCTCGCTACGCCGATGCGTAGATGGGAGATGGTAGTTGGATATGTAATAGGCTTTGGCATTTTCACCATTTTACAATCGGCTATCATTGTTTCCTTTGCGATCTATATTCTTGATATCATGATGGCTGGGTCTATTTGGTTAGTTATTTTAATTACACTCATGCTTGCGATAACCGCACTTTCACTTGGAACTTTGCTTTCTGCTTTTGCCACCAATGAACTACAGATGATTCAGTTCATCCCGCTTGTCGTTGTGCCTCAAGTATTTTTCTCAGGTTTGTTTTCTATTGAAACGATGGCAGAATGGCTTCAGCCTTTAAGCATTATTATGCCCTTAACATACGGAGGAGAAGCGATTCGGGATGTTATGATTCAAGGTGACGGGTGGAATGATATATACGGAAACGTTCTTGTCCTTATTGGTTTCTCCCTTTTATTTATGATACTAAATGTACTCGCGTTGAAAAAACACCGCAAACTCTAAGGTATAGCGTTTGTACTACCTATCAATAGTGTCTATAATGAAGAAAATGTACGATTATAAAAGGAGTAGCTGTAATGTCCAATTCCGAGTGGATTCATGACCTAATTAACGAACACAATGCTCCCACAATGAGCGATAAACAGCGAAAGATTCTTGAAGCTGCCATCGATACTTTCTCAGAAAAAGGATATGCCGCTTCTTCTACGAGTGAGATCGCAAAAAAAGCAGGGGTTGCTGAAGGTACAATTTTTCGTCATTTCAAAACGAAAAAAGAGCTATTGCTTGCCATCGTGACACCAACTGTCGCTAAATTCGTTGCGCCTTTCTTCATAAAGTCTTTTGCAAAAGAAGTATTCGAGAACGAATATGAACACTATGAAGATTTTATAAGAGTCGTTGCTAAAAACAGACTGGAATTCGTTCGAAAACAGTTTCCTGTCTTAAAAATATTCATTCAAGAGATCGCTTTTCATGATGAATTACGTGAACCGTTCCAAAAACTTTTCACTGAACATGTGTATCAAAAGTTCAAGAAGGTCATCGAGCATTTCCAAGAAAAAGGAGAGATTGTTTCTCTTCCTCCGGAAACGATTATGCGCATGACAGCATCTAGTATCATAGGGTATATCTTGCCACGTTTTCTTCTTTTTTCGGATAAAGAGTGGGATGACGAAAAAGAAATTGATCAGATCGTAGCGTTTATCATGTATGGTCTTACAGGAAAACAATAACGAAAAAACAGAACCCGCTTTTTAAAAAGCGGGTTCTGTTTTTATTCGACTAGGATTTGGGGTTCAGGGGTAAAGTGAGAAAGTTGAACCTTCGTATCAGTAGTTGTCGGTGACATCACTTTAGCTGCAGGACTAAAAGCAATGAATAAACAAATGATGACAAATATATTCACTTTCTTCATATACTCACCTCCCCACTATTTCCTTTATGTTCACATTATTTCTTGATTCACCATATACATTACCCGAGAACCTCTCATCCTCAAGCCTGTTTTTTGGGCGTGATCGGCTTTAATGTGCTTTTTTCACTTAATAGGATGATGAACAAGCAAACAGCAAGTATTAAAAATATCACGCCAGATCCCATAAACCCATTAGCATAGGATAGTATATCTTCAGTAGGAACACTCTCATTGATCTCTATCCCTAAAAAATATACACCGATTCCATCACCGTCCACGGAGTGTTTTGCAATCTCTCTTAAGTTCAGTCCTTGCGTTAACAATAAGATGCCTATTATAGAAAACAGGATTCCTATTACCCATCTCATCTTTCAATCTCTGAAAAAGCTTCTTTTTGTAAAGCTTTAAATCTCGGACTCAGAACACTCCAAACATCAAAAAGATTCCCTTCTAGATCAGAAAAAACAAAATTCTTACCAGTATGTCCTCGATCTTCAATATCACCTGTTTGAATGCCCTGTGCTTTAAATTCAGTATGCAACGTATACAAATCTTCCAACCCGTCTACTTCAAACGTTAAAGAAAACCTTTTTTTTCCGTTATAGTCAGTAAAGTTTGAAGTCTCACCTTCTAATGATCGCACAAGAAAAAAACTTTGGTCTGCTAGATTAAGAATGGCTTTTTCATCATCACCATAACTTATCGTTGCCCCAAGCTTTTCTGCGTACCATTTAGCAGAATGTTCTACATCCTTAACAGGCACATAAGTCGTACCAACACGAATTAACTTTTCACTCAAGGACATTCCCTCCTCATGACATTGAATTAATTATATAAAAATTTCTTCTAATAAAAGAAAAATCCTCCATAAAAACAAGGGAACTTAGTTAAATAAAGAGAAATAATACAGGAATAAAGTAGCAGGAGAGTGAATACTTCATGAATGAATATCAATTTAAGAATACAATCCCTGTCCTTCGAATATTTGATGAAAATAAGGCAAGGGAATTCTACATAGATTTCCTTGGATTCTCGATAGATTGGGAACATCGTTACGAAGAAGATTTTCCAATTTATATGCAGGTTTCACTTGGGGATTGCTCCCTACATCTGTCTGAGCATCATGGTGATTCAAGTCCTGGAATTAAACTAAGGGTACACGTTGAAGGTATCCAAGCCTACCATCAATTCTTGGCTGAAAAAAATTATAAATTTGCTAGACCAGGACTAGAAGAGGCACATGGCTTTAAAGAAGTTAGAGTGGGTGATCCGTTCGGAAACGAATTTTGTTTTGTTGAAAAGATTGAATCTCTATAGTCTTTGTAAGCAAACGAATAAAAGACACCTGTAGTTATCCAGGTGTCTTTTATTCTTTATTCTAGCGCTCTTTTTGCTAACGTACTAATAACCATATCATCCATCGGAGGATTATGAAGTCCTGCTCGAACATCACGATAATGTCTTTGTAAGGGGTTAGACATAGCTAAACTTCTTGCTCCAACAATCCGCATAGCTAGATCGACCACTCTTGCTGCTGCATTTGTTACGATGTGTTTTACTGCCATTAATTCTGGACCCATTTGCATTCTAAAATGAGGTTCATTTACCCATCTATGTGCAACACTGTACAATACTTCTCTTGCATGTAAGAGCTCTAGCTCCATCTCTCCAACTTTTCGTTGCACTTCTGGCACCTCTCCAATCGGTCCTGGCAAACTATTTGGTTGATACGTTTTCGCAAATTGAACGGCTTCATTGCGAGCTGCAACCGCAACACCGATGTAACATGCTGGTATGTGAAGCAGCCATGCTTTTGGGAGTTCGCTCTTGCCTCGATCTGGTTCGACTAGTGCATTGTTACTCACTTTTACATCCTTTAAGATAAGATCATCACTTCGGGTTCCGCGCATCGCTACTGTGTCCCACGTTTCTTCAATCGACACACCTTCAGATTTCATAGAGATCATGAAATTCCCTTTTTTACCTGTATCTCCAATCTGTGCTGAAACAATCACATAATCGAGCGCAGGTGCCATGGAAGTGAAGGTTTTCCTACCATTGATAATCCACTCATTCCCTTTTTGAACGGCAGTTGTTTGCGGCATTCCTCCGCGAGTAGGACTTCCTGTTGCCGGCTCCGTTGCTGCCCTGTTAACTAAAATTTGTTCATACACTACTTTTTCACACAACGTCTTAAAAGTTTCTTCATCCCAAGTCCGCTCTTCAGCAAGTTCTAAAAAACAGCCGAGGTGCCATCCGAGACACAACGCAGTAGCAGCGTCACCCGTCGCGATTCTTTCTTGTAAAAGAACAAATTCATACAAACTTAACCCTTCTCCTCCAAATTCAGTTGGAACAGTTAGAGATAAATACCCCGCTTGTTTTAATTCATCAACATTTTCAAATGGAAATTCACCTTTTTGATCATATGTGTCCGCTCTCTTAGCAAATCCACCTACGAGCGTATCAATCTTATCAAACCATTCTCGTTGTTTCTCTGTTTTTATATACGTTTCATATAGATAATCCACCTGACGACAATCCCTTCTTAACAAATCAGAACAGTATGGTTTTAAGATATAGTGTATGCCTTTTTCATAAAGAACGGCAAGGTAAAAGCCCTATCAATGTAATTAACAAAAACTGCTCTCTTAAAAGGTACTATATAGGAGGAAAAAAATATTGATTACACATTTACAAGAACATATGTTCGTGTTATGATGAATTCAGGTTAGATATTCCAACGACTAACCTCCCCACCAGTTAGAGACCGGCTTACCAGCCGGTCGTATTGTTTCTATCTATTACGTTGACTTTTTTCTTAAGTATTGAATAATATCCATTCTACGAATAATGCCGATAAATACCTCGTTGTCATCAACTACAGGCACAAAGTTTTGTACTTCAACTAGTATCATTAAATCTTCCATCTCTGCATCTATATGCACAGGCTGATAATCTCTATTCACCTTCATATCTTTGATATAATGGTGATTGCACGTTTGAAAAGTAAGACCTTCTGTATTCTTAATTTTCCATAACAAATCACCTTCTGTGATTGTTTTAATATATCCTCCGTTTTCATCGATTACAGGGACTGCTGTATATCGATGGTGTTCCATCTTTTCAAGAGTCTGCCTGACTGTTGATGCCGCTTGTATACAAACCACTTCACTTTTTGGTAAAAGAAAAAATGCTATATTCATTTTCTTCCCTTTCTAATTCTCGTTTTGATCTGCAACAATATGTATGTCAATACCTGTTGCAATCCTCATAATATTATTTACAATCGATCCTTTTGTAATCTCTTCCCATCGACTTCTTGCAGATTGACCTAATATGATTTGAGTTATTCCGTTTTCAACGGCAATATCTCGAATGGTCTCTGAAATCGTTCGCTTATCCGTTTGTTCCACAATAAATGTAGCACTGAATTGAGTAGCTAGCTTCTTCCAATTTTGAATCTTCTTTCGATCTTCTTGTGAGCGGTTCATAGATGCTTCGTTTGTAACGTGAAGGATTAATAGATCAGTTTTTAGCCTACTGGCAATCCTCCAGCCTCTTCGAATTAATTTTTCGGCATTTCCACCATATTGAACGCAGACCATGATTTTTTCATGTACGCCGGTAGGACTCTGAAGGCCGTTTTGCATCCTTGTTTTTCCGATTCTTTCATCAATATCATCAGCGACCTCTCGCAACGATAATTCTCTTAATGCGCCAAGATTGCTATCTGTAAAAAAGTTTGTAAGTGCCTGCTCAATTTTACTTTTGTCATAAATTTTACCTTCGGATAATCTTTTACGAAGAATCTCTGGGGTGACGTCTACTAGTATTACTTCATTTGCCATTTTGTGAAGAACGTGATCAGGAATTCGTTCTCTTACTTTTATACCCGTGATCTGCTCAACAATATCATGCAAACTTTCTAAGTGTTGAATGTTTACAGCGGAAATAACATTGATACCCGCTTGTAAAATTTCCTCCACATCCATGAATCTTTTTTCGTTCGGTGAAGTTGGAACATTCGTATGTGCTAGTTCGTCCACGATTACTACATCTGGGTTTCGTTCAATAATCGCTTGTGTATCCATCTCTTCTAGTAATCTTCCTTTATATCGAACTTCCTTTTTCGGAACAATCTCTAGATCTCGAATTAGATCACTTGTTTCTTTTCTATTATGTGTTTCAACAAGTCCAACGAGTACATCAATCCCCTCCGCTTTCAGTTCATGAGCTTCTTGAAGCAAACGATATGTTTTCCCGACTCCCGGAGCAGAACCAATGTAGACTTTTAATTTACCTCTTTTTAATTGTTCTAATTCTCGTAAAATCTCTTCAGGTGTTTTTCGTTTATATTCTGGAAACAATCTTAATACCTCCTTACATGAGTAAATACCCCGGCCAATTATAGACCGAGGTTCATCAACCTATTCCATTACATCTTGAACTTTCATATTTAATTCCAAGACGTTTACATGCGGTTCACCGAAGATTCCTAAACTTCTATTTGTTGTTGAATCTTTAATCATGGCTAGCAATTCTTCTTTTTTAATGCCGGTTTCCTCACTCACACGCTCTGCTTGAAACTCAGCAGCACGAACAGAAATGTGTGGATCAAGACCAGAACCTGAATTTGTGATCAGGTCTAATGGAATATCTTTTTTATCTAGTTCTGGATTTTCTTTTTTCAATACCTTAATAGAGTCCTCTGTTCTTTTCAGCATATCTTCATTAGATGGAGCATAGTTATTTGATCCTGTAGCAGCTCCGTTATTTTCTATAGAAGAAACTCGACCTTGGAAATATTGCGGACTCTTATAGTTTTGACCGATTAATTCTGAACCAACAACCTTCCCATCGCTATTTTTCACAAGACTTCCATCAGCTTGTGACGGAAAGATCGTCTGTGCTAGCCCTGTCATTGCAACCGGGTAGACGATACCGCATAATACGATCAATAATAGTGACAATCTAATTATTTTAAACACACTCATAATCCTCCCGTTCATTGTTACATGAATACTTTTACAATCATGTCGATCAACTTAATCCCTATAAACGGGACTACAATTCCTCCCACTCCATAGATAACAATGTTTTTATACAACAATTTGTTTGCACTCATCGGCACGTATTTAACGCCCTTCATGGCAAGTGGAATCAAGAGCGGTATGATGATCGCGTTAAAGATCAGTGCTGAAATAATGGCACTCGTTGGGGAATGTAACCCCATTACATTGAGAGCCTGCATCTCTGGTATAGCAGCTGTAAACATTGCTGGTATAATGGCGAAATACTTCGCAATATCATTTGCAATACTAAACGTGGTCAAAGATCCTCTAGTCATGAGCAACTGTTTGCCAATCGCTACCACTTCAATGATCTTCGTTGGGTCTGAATCAAGATCAACCATGTTTGCCGCTTCTTTTGCTGCAATGGTTCCCGAGTTCATCGCGAGTCCTACATCTGCTTGAGCAAGTGCTGGGGCGTCGTTCGTTCCATCTCCAGTCATAGCAACTAGCTTTCCTTTTTCCTGTTCTTCACGGATCACACGTATCTTATCTTCAGGCTTTGATTCGGCAATAAAATCATCCACTCCTGCTTCTTTTGCGATGGTTGCAGCAGTTAAGGGGTTATCTCCTGTACACATGATTGTTTTGATTCCCATTTTTCTTAGTTCATCAAAACGTTCACGCATTCCCGGCTTAACGGTGTCTTTTAAATAAATTACTCCATAGATTTTTTCATTCTTACAAACGGCAAGCGGAGTACCACCTTTTTTCGCTATCTCATCACTTTTCTTTTTCAGATCTTCTGGAATCTCTCCAGCTTGCTTCTCTACAAACTTGATGATTGAGTCAACAGCACCTTTTCGATAATGAAAACCATTCAAATTAATTCCACTCATACGTTCTTCTGCTGTAAAAGGTACGATTTCAGCTGCATCGTAAGCTGAAGCATCCCAAGAAACACCTTGGTTTTTGGCTAATTCTAAAACTGATCTTCCCTCCGGTGTTTCATCAAATAAGGATGTTACGACTGCCATTTCAGTTAATTCTTTCTTTGCAGACCATCCTACCGGAATAAATTCTGCAGCTAGACGGTTACCAAATGTGATCGTCCCTGTCTTATCTAAGATGATGGTATTAATATCACCTGCTGCTTCAACTGCTTTTCCTGACATCGCTAATACGTTAAAGCGCGTTACACGGTCCATACCAGCGATTCCAATCGCTGATAATAACGCACCAATTGTTGTTGGAATGAGACAGACGAGTAGAGCTATTAGTGTTGACACTTCTAGATTTACTCCTACATAATCAGCTATTGGAACAATCGTTACGACTACTAACAAAAAGATGATCGTCAACGTTACAAGCAAAATGTTAAGTGCGATCTCGTTCGGTGTCTTTTGACGTTTAGCCCCTTCTACTAAGGAGATCATCTTATCTAAAAATGACTCACCTGGATCTGCGGTAATCCTAACTTTGATGAAGTCACTGACCACTTTTGTGCCGCCAGTTACAGAACTAAAATCTCCTCCTGCTTCTTTAATGACTGGTGCTGATTCTCCTGTGATAGCAGATTCATCAATGGACGCAAGCCCTTCGATAATCTCACCGTCACCCGGAACCATATCACCTGTCTCGATTAAAACGATATCTCCTTTACGAAGATCTTCTGAAGATACTTCTTTGATCGTTCCTGATTTGACCACTTTTTTTGCGATCGTGCCTTTTTTCGTTTTCTTTAAACTATCGGCTTGCGCTTTTCCTCTACCTTCTGCTAAGGCTTCTGCAAAATTTGCAAAAAGAATGGTGAATAAAAGGATTAAGAAAACCGATAAGTTATAACCAAATCTACCTTCAGCATCAAACTGCTTAGGCATGATCATCATGAGCAAGACAAGGAATGTTCCGATCTCTACTACAAACATAACCGGATTCTTCATCATCGTTATTGGATTTAACTTCACTATACTTTCCACCATCGCTCGGCTGATGAGGCCAGAACGAACACTCTGTTTGGATTGATTCATTTTTATCTGCACCTCTCTAAATTAACGGATCGACAAGTATTCAGCTATTGGTCCAAGCGCCATTACGGGTAAGAAGGTTAACGCACCAATAATAAGCACTGCCCCAACAAGAATACCTACAAAAAGGATGTTGTCTGTTCTAAACGTACCAATCGTTTCAGGAACAGGTTGTTTTTTTACAAGAGACCCTGCTACAGCGAGCAAAGCGATGATGGAAACGTACCTGCCAAGTAGCATGACAAGTCCTGTTGAGATATTCCAAAACGGCGTATTGTCTCCAAGACCCTCAAAGCCTGAGCCGTTATTTGCTGCAGCAGAAGTATACTCATAGAGAACTTGTGAAATACCATGGAATCCCGGGTTGCTTATCGCCCCTTTTCCAAGCTCTGTCATAAAAGCTAAGGCAGTCGGACCCAATATGATCAACGGGTGTGCAAGAAGCGCTATCGTTATAAGTTTCATTTCTCTTGGCTCTATTTTACGGCCTAAAAATTCTGGTGTACGCCCAACCATCAGACCGCAGATGAACACTCCGATGATCGCATACATGAGCATGTTCACTAAACCTACTCCATCTCCACCAAACACTGTATTTAACATCATAAGTGACAATGGTGTAATTCCACCAAGGGGAGTCAAGGTATCATGCATGTTATTAACCGTTCCTGTTGTAGCAGCTGTCGTTACTGTGCTAAACAGTGCAGATTGAGCCATTCCAAAACGAACTTCTTTTCCTTCCATGCTTCCTTGTTCTGAACTAAGACCGATAGCATTCATTGCTGGATTTCCGTTACTTTCGGAAATATAGATTAAAGATAAGAACGCAATAAAGAGAATAGCCATCGCACCGAAAATAACCCAGCCTTGTTTTTGATTTTTAGCAAATCGTCCATACGTGTATGTTAATGCAGCAGGTATACACCACATTGATAGTATTTCGATCACATTAGTTAACGGACTAGGATTCTCAAAAGGATGTGCTGAGTTCACTCCAAAGAACCCCCCACCGTTCGTACCTAAGTGTTTAATAGAAACGAGCGAAGCCACTGGCCCTGTTGCGATTTCCTGCTTCTCTCCTTCTAAAGTTGTAATCTGAATCGTACCATCTAACGTTTGTGGAACTTTTAATCCAACTAAAACGAGGGTGACGACAACAGCCATTGGAATAAGTAAACGAGTATGGCCTTTTACAAAGTCTTCAAAAAAGTTACCAATCGTTGTACCTTTGCTTGTAATACCACGAATAAATGCAATTGCTACAATGATTCCAGTCACTGCAGAAGTAAACATCATCATCATGATGACAGACATTTGAGAAAAGTAAGATAGTCCTGTTTCTCCACTATAATGCTGCAGGTTTGTATTCGTCATAAAACTGACAATCGTATTAAAGGACAGCGTCGATTCCATGTTGTCAATTTGGCTAGGGTTTAATGGAAGCCACTTTTGAAGTCTTAAAATGACATAGCCGACTGCGACCAGGACAATGTTCGTTAATAATAATGACATCGTATACTTTTTCCATGTCATGCCTGGTCTTTCTTTTATTCCAGATATTGAATAAATGATTTTTTCAATTCCAGCAAACACTTTATCTGTTTTGTTAGATTTGTTGGAAAATACGTGATAGATATAGCTTCCTAGTGGTTTCACGATCAGAAGCAGTAAAAGAATCACGATTACCATTTGCAAAACGCCCATTACCTTGTTCCTCCTAAGTAAATCTTCAAATGTATGTTAATTAGTTACCTTAAAATTTTTCAGGATTAATCAATGCGTATACTAAGTACAAAAACACGCCACCTGTCGCAATCATCGTTATTATCATTTTTTCTCGTCTCCTCCAACAACTCGATCACACCAGTAAATAAAATTAAAATAAACCAAAAATGAAACGATTAGAGTTAAAACCATATAAAGATCTAACAATGCAACTTCCTCCTAACTAACTAGTACACTACTCATAAAAACTTGATAGCATATGTGACAAATCTTTAATCGCATCTTGTGCGTCAGAACCTTCCACTCTAAGTGTGATCGGTTCATCCAGATTTTTAGAATAATGCGACAAAAAGAATAGATTAACAGAGAGCAATCCTTTCGCATTAATCTGTATGCCTTGATAAAAGAAAAGGATCTCACTTTCAAAAGAACCAGCAGCATTGACAAATTCATTGATCTGTCCGATCGATAACCGTTTTGGCAATAAAACAACTGACTCTGTCCCCATGTTTTTCCCTGCCTATCATTGGTTTGAAATACAGAGGGAACTTTTATGATTTAGTCCCCTCTTAAATTGTTTAACCTTTACTTCTAAGCGCGTTTTGTATGACCCATTTTGAGAGACTATGTTGAATCACACTTGCATAATAAGCATTCAATTGATCTCTTTTCGCTTTTAACAAAATCTGTTCAATTTCGTTTGGACTCAATCTCATAAATGAATTCCTCCGCTCATTTTTTATGAAGAAAGTAAGAATTGAATATTTCCGGTTTTGTTATAGATCACGTAATCAGCACCTAATTCCTTATAAACTCTGGAAACATACCGTGTGTCTGATTTGATGACATAAACAGGTATGTTATAGATGCTGCGAATGAGTTCAATCGTTTGACAGCATTCTAAAAATCCTGATTCAACAACAATAATCTTTTGAACAAAAGGACCTACCATTTCGATGAATTTACGCTTGTCACCATAATTCATGACATATACATGTTGAAAACCAACTTGTGAGAGTCTATCTGCTTCATTTCGGTTAGGAACACAGAGAACAAGAGATTGATAGTCGTCACATAATCTTAGTTTTGAAATAAATACATCTGAAACTTGATCTGGAAACATAATGAGCACGTTCCCGGATGATTTCCCCATCGTTACATCCTCCATTTCGAAAAAAAAGGCAACAAAAAAGAAGCCTGCGGAAGAGGAACTCTTCTCGCGGCTTCTACACATACTTGAATAAGCGTGTGAATACACGAAATTTGTTGCCTCTCTCTGAACGCTTACGGAGTTAGCTGACGGATTCGGGCTTGAGAGTAGCCCTACTCGATCTCTCGAGATTCACCCCATGCAGACAAGATAGCCTGCGATTGGTTCCCCCGCTTCCTAAAAGTTTTAGGAATTAAGCGATAAAGACGCATGATATAAATATCATATTTTAAGTTGTCATTACTCTTTGTTAATGTTCACCTTCCCTCTCCTACCACGCTTACGAAGTTAGCTGACGGGTTCGGACGGCAGAAGTCGCCCGACTTAATAAGTTTCACCCCAGGCAATAAAAAACTGCCGATGGTTCCTCCGTTCCAAAAATGGATTCAGCGGTCATGGAAAAATTTTAAAGTTTTACGATAAGAAATATATTACTCCTGCTTTAGTTCGTTGTAAACGAACTAAAAACTCCAAAATATTTATATTTCACTTGAAAATAATAAAAATACAACCTTTTATTTCATAAATAGCAAACAAATCATCTAATTTCTTTTATTATCTTTTATTTACGGTGTTTTTTAAATAAATTAATAGTTGTAATATTCTAATAAATTAAATTGATAAATACAAAGTTTTAATCATAATAACTCATAAAAAAAACTAAGCAAATTGAACTTTGCTTAGTTTTGTTAAAAAGATCTGAAATCCAATCTCTGTCTTTTCGTCCAGAGCCATACTCCTGTGAACAAATGGATTGCAATTACAACGAAGACAGCTCCATAACTTTCTGTAACCCAGCTCACAAACCAAATGATCGGCAGAGCTAAGAACAGGTTTACGAGCATTAAAACCCATGAAGTTCTTGCAATCGCTACAAAGAAAAGAATGATCGGTAAGATTAAAAAGATCCAGAATAGTACGTTTTGAAATGTTGCCATGACTTCCCCTCCGCTTTTCATTATAAAAGGGGTTCGCCATAATCTCCACCTTTAACCTGGTACTTTTTCTAATTGCAGCTCTTTTTTGTTTTCATCTTCATCCATATCATACTTAGGTAGAGTTAACATATAGAAGAGTCCAACCACAATCAGACATCCTCCAATTACCCAAAACAGCATTTCCACAGTTAAAACTTTCGGGAAGAGCACTGCGATTAAACCGAGAGTCATCGTATGAGACAACATATTGATCGGTGAGATCCATCCTTGGACACGTCCCATCATTTTAGAGTCTACGATTTTAGGTAACCAGCCCCCGATACCGATATTGATCAATGGAATGCTAAACCCAGCCAATCCCGTTAAAATAAAGAATGACCATACATTTGGTGCTATTGCGCATAAACCAAGAGATATTCCACTAACGAATAGACCGAGAACAATGGCATAGGAAAGTCTAATCTTTTTAGCGAGCATCGAACATAAAACACTGCCTGAAAGTATAGACACACCAAACACAACACCCATCCACATCATCATTTGCTCATAATTATCTGGTGCTAATTTGTATTTCATGATAAATGCCGGCATAACTGACAACCCGCCATTTACTATGCCAAACAAGAAAAAACCAAAAATTAACGAAAGCAGAAGTTTAGATCGTTTGATGTAAACAAATCCTGCAACAAAATCCTTCCATACCATCTTTACTCGTATATCTTTGAACGAGTGTGGTCCGTTCGGTAGACGTACATCTTCATTTACTTTCATACTCATAATGAACAGTGCAGATAAAACATATGTAAGAAGATCGAATGCAATGGCTCCCTGTATTCCTACACTCCAATAGATAAAAATAGCAATCATGTTTCCAAATAGCATAAACAAACTGCCTACCATTTGATTTAATCCGGCCGCAATTGCATATTCTTCTTTCGTAAGGACGCCTTGAACCATAGCTTGGTCAGCCGGATGAAAGAATTTCCCCACTGCACTCCTTAAGAATAGAATCACAAAGATCAGAGGCATCCAATCCAGCCAAATCGCACCCATCAACAAGAGGCACAACACTGCGCAAATCCAATCACAATAGAGGGCGATCTTCTGACGATCCATACGATCAGCTAACACTCCTACAAGAAAGAAAACAGCTAGCGTTGGTAGAGAATACATCAATTCGGCAAGGGTTGCATAAAACGGCTGTTCACCGAACTTATCTAGCAAATAAAACATAAAAGCTGTAACACCAATGATACTTCCCATCATTGAAGTAAAACCAGCAAAAAACAACTTTCTGAAGTTTTTATTCTGAAACACTTTCAGAAATTCCTTCACATCAAGACCTCCATTTTACATAATTAACCACTTAATCATTTTCCACCTAATTCCATTCATTGTAAATGTATTTTTATAGCTTTTCATATGAGGGATTATGCATATTCTCTCTATTGATAACGGTGAAATATGATCATACTTTGAATAAAAGCGATGCTACGATATAGTAAATTTTTTTAAAGGTTGAACTTTATGCTTTATGACGATACTCTAGACAGAGAGCATAATAGAGAGGATACTGACATGATTCATTTATTTTCACACAATGATTTAGACGGAAAATCGTGCGGTTATTTAGCACAACTAGCATTTGGAGACAATTGTAAAATTTCGTATTGTTCACACGGAACGATTAACGATCGTGTAGAGATGCTGCTCGATAATCCGAAAGAGAGAAAAACAGAAATTATCATTACCGATATTGCGGTCAATGAAGAATTAATGATGAGGCTTGATGAACGCTCGAATGCTGGCGGAAAAGTGAAGCTGATCGATCATCATGCAACAGCGCTTCATTTCAATGGCTTTGACTGGGGGCATGTTCAAGTTCGTTATGACGATGACCGTTTAACATGTGCCACTTCCCTTTTCTACGAATACTTGATCGAGAACAATAAGCTTAAACCAACAGGTGCACTCGATGAATATGTAGAGCTTGTCCGTTTATATGATACGTGGGAATGGTTTGACCAGAAGGTTGAAGCTAAGCGTTTGAACGACTTATTCTTTATCCTACCTCCTGATAAATTTGAAGATCAGATCATGGATCGTTTAAAAGGTGATACCTTTCAATTCTCAGAAACAGAAACAACGATTCTCGATCTAGAAGAAGAAAACATCGCAGATTACATCAAAAAGAAACAACGTCAGATGGTCGAGATCTGGGATACTTGGTCTTTAGGGGAGGAATCTGAAGAGAAAACGTATAAGATTGGGATTCTACATGCTGAACGCTATCACTCTGAGCTTGGAAACGAGATCAATCGTGAAAATCCTCATTTAGACTTGATCGTGATCCTAAATATCGCAAACAAACGAATCGGTCTTCGTACCATTCATGATGAAGTGGATTGCTCCATTTATGCGAAGCAGTATGGTGGCGGCGGGCACCCTAAAGCTTCTGGTGGAAACATGACTTCTGAAGCATTTGAAAAGTTTGTTGTTGCTGCATTCCATGAACAGCCTAGACGAATCGATGCACCAAAGAACGAGCACAACGTGAAGGAAAATCCTGATGGCAGCTTATATGTGAACAATCACCGTGAAGTATCTAAGATTTATTCTGAAGATAACCAAACATGGGTGATCACTCATAAGACTCATCCAGTTGAAGAAACATTTGAAAGCTATCAAGATGCGGAAAATTACGTCAAGCGCCACTTTGAGGGTTGGCTGATGCGTGATGATGAAGCAAATAACAATAACTAACCTTTATACCTTGGCTTTTACAGCCAAGGTATTTTTATTTACATACCGCGTTCACATTGACACCGAAAACCTAGAGTACTGCCCTCCTGTATAGGAGATCTGGTTAAGAAAAGACGCTTAGAATAACTCTAAGCGTCTTTTCTTCTATCATTTGGAATGATTCTGCAACTGCTCTAACATACTTGTCAACGTTTCATTCAATGTTGAGAGTTCCTCTTTTCCCATCGGAATATTATCAACAAGCTGATTTGGAATACACTCTGCTTTTTCTTTTAAAGCATTTCCTTTTTCCGTTACAGACACGATCACACTTCGCTCATCTTGTTCTGATCTTTTTCTTTCAACGAGACCATTCATCTCCATGCGCTTTAACATGGGAGTAAGGGTCCCTGAATCTAAAAATAATCTTTGCCCTAATTCTTTTACAGATAATGAATGTTTTTCCCATAATAGAAGCAAAACTAAGTATTGTGGATATGTGACGTTGAGTTCTTTTAACAACTCTCGATAAAGCTTTGTGATCTCACGTTCCGCTGTATAAATTTTAAAACATATTTGATTTTCTAATTTTAAGGTTTCACTTTTCATGATGTTTCCTTTCTTTTTGTAAAGGGTACTTGCATTATAGCACAATTTAGTTTTACCCAATTAAATTGTTTGACTCTACAAAAAGGATACGTTATGATGATTACGAGTTATTTAGTTGTACACAATTAAATTTTACACAAACAAAGGAGTGTTTTGAATGGAAGCATTATACACAGCAAAAGCAACAGCTGAAGGTGGAAGAGCAGGTACGGTTAAGAGTGATAATGGTGTTTTAAATCATGAATTAGCTATGCCAAAAGCGCTTGGTGGATCAGGAAGCGAGAACGCAACAAACCCTGAGCAACTATTTGCAGCAGGATATGCAGCTTGCTTTGATTCAGCACTAAACTTAGTTGCACGTCAAAGCAAAAAACGAATTGAATCAAAAGTGACGGCTGAAGTTTCCATAGGGAAAGATACCGATGGCGGGTTTAAGCTTGCTGTAGTTCTAAACGTTGGGGTTAATGGAGTATCACAAGAAGAAGCTGAGGAATTAGTAAAGACTGCTCACGGTGTTTGTCCTTATTCTAAAGCAACAAGCGGTAACATTGACGTTGAATTAAAAACTGAACTTTTATAATGAAAGACTAAAAGGGCCAATCGAATGGCCCTTTTTTATTTGTATCTTCCCTTCTTACCCCTTTTCACTTCTTAGGGCCGTATTACCTCCTAATTTCTTTTTTAAAAAAATTCTTTGTTCCTATATCTAATCAAAATAAGTAGTCGTATAATTATTCATAAATAAATAATTATTCAGAATTGAATAGCTTATTCTGTTGCCAAAGGACTGATTAACTTGAGTCAATCAAAAGATTGGAATGAAAATGAACAGATTCTTCATTCTTTAAAAGACGACATCTTAGTAACTAATGTAGAAGGTATTATTCTTAAGGTGAGTGAGGCTACAGGAAAGATTTACGGAGTTGAATCAGACAGCTTGATTGGAAAATCTGTATATGATTTAGAAGCTCAAGGGTTATTCACACCGATTCTCACACCAATGGTTGTAAAAGAAAATAAAAAAATCACGTTTGTACAAACAACAAATAAAGGAAAAAAACTGCTTGTTACAGGGATTCCTGTATATAACGAACAAGGCGAACTATATAGAATTGTGAGCTATTCACACGACATTACAGAACTCGCTCAATATAAAGAGTTTTTGTTTGCTATGGAAGAAGAAATGCAACGCGTAAAAACAGAGCTAGGTCTATTAAGAAGCAAACAACTTCATGATGCTGGAATCATCGCTAAAAGTGAAGATATGAAAAAAGCAGTTTCAACAGCACTTCAGTTGTCTGAAGTAGATGTGAATGCACTCATCTTAGGAGAATCTGGTGTCGGGAAATCATTGTTAGCTAAATTTATCCACAATCGAAGTCATCGTTCAAAAGGGCCATTTATTGAGGTTAACTGTGGTGCTATTCCAGATTCATTATTTGAAGCAGAATTATTCGGTTATGAACCTGGGGCTTTTACAGGTGCGCATCAAAAAGGCAAAGTCGGCCTTATTGAACTATCGAACGGAGGCACACTTTTCTTAGATGAGATCGGTGAACTTCCCCTTCAGCACCAAGTTAAGGTTTTAAAAGTCATACAAGAAAAACAGTTTTATCGTGTTGGAGGAACGAAACCAATCAAAGTAGATTTCCGTTTGATCTCAGCTACAAACAAAGATTTGCAGAAGGCGATCCATGAGAAACAGTTTCGCGAAGATCTCTATTTTCGTTTAAACGTTGTACCTGTAACGATTCCCCCACTCAGGAAGAGAACCGAAGATATCGTACCACTTATACATATGCTCTTACAGCAATTCGAAGAAAAATATAACAAGAATAAAAGATTAGATGAAGCTGTCATTCATCATCTTCTGCATTATGAATGGAGAGGAAATGTACGGGAACTGATCAACATCATGGAACGATTAGTGGTACTCTCTCCTACCACTCTTATTACGGACGAGCACCTTCCGGATCATGTAAAAGAAGGTGCATCAATTCCCTCTCCGTCTATTCATACCGAACAAACACTTAAACAGATGTTGGATGATAGAGAGAAACAGATTTTATTAGCAGCTAGAAAGAAATATAGAACGACCATACGGATGGCAGAAGCACTCGGCACTAGTCAGCCTTCAATCGTAAGAAAAATGAAAAAATATCAGATAATTTAGTTTTTTGGCATGATCCTTGCATGGATATTCTATATAGAAATTATTTATACAACATGAGTATGGAATATCTAGGAGGTAATACACGTGTCAATGAACAACTGGAGCAACCTTGTTAGCGAAATGCCAAACCTATTAGCGCCAAGTATGGCAAAAGATCATCCGAACCTACCCGTCGTAAAAGCAGAGGGCTGCTACTATTATGGATTGGATGGAAAGCAATATCTTGATTTTACTTCTGGTATCGCAACGGCAAATACCGGACATCGTCATCCAAAAGTGGTCCAAGCTATCAAAGATGCAGCAGATCACCTCATGCATGGACCATCTGGAGTCATCATGTATGAGTCAATCTTGAAGCTGTCAAAGGAACTAGCTCTTGTTCTGCCAGGTGATTTGGATTGTTTCTTTTTCGCCAACAGCGGAACAGAAGCAATTGAAGGGGCTCTGAAACTCGCCAAGCATGTCACAAAAAGACCGTATGTGATTTCTTTTACCGGATGCTTTCATGGTCGATCTCTAGGTGCGTTGAGCGTGACAACATCCAAAAGTAAATATCGTAAGTTTCTTCAGCCGAACGGCCTTGCCTATCAAGTTCCCTATGCAGATGTAAAGAGCGCACCTAGTGGAGTAGATTCAGAAAACTATGTCATCGAGAAGCTTGAGAAAGATTTTGAAACACTGTTTAATCATCAAGTAACACCTGAAGAAGTCGCCTGTATGATTGTAGAACCTGTTCTAGGTGAAGGAGGCTATATCGTTCCACCGAGTGGCTGGCTGAAGAAGATCAGAGAAGTTTGTGACAGACATGGCATCTTGCTGATTTTCGATGAAGTTCAGACGGGATTCGGAAGAACAGGTGAATGGTTCGCTGCTCAAACGTTCGGAGTTACGCCAGACATCATGGCTATCGCAAAAGGTATTGCTTCTGGATTGCCACTAAGTGCCACAGTTGCTTCTAAAGAACTCATGCAGCAATGGCCTCTCGGCAGTCACGGGACAACATTTGGTGGAAATCCGATCGCATGCGAAGCGGCGCTCGCTACAATTGAAGTCCTAACTAAAGAAAAACTAATCGAAAACTCAAAAAACATGGGAAATTATGCATGTGCAAAATTGAAAGAACTTCAAGAGCGTACTCCGTTAATCGGGAGCATTCGTTCAGTAGGACTTATGATTGGAATTGAAATTATCGATCCTTTTACAGGCAAACCAGATGGTCAAGCACTCATAAATATTCTAGACAAGTGTTTAGAAAAAGGCGTTCTTTTTTATCTTTGCGGAAATCATGGTGAGGTTATCAGAATGATTCCTCCTCTTACGATCAACCAAGATCAAATCGATCAAGGTCTTGCTGTCCTTGAAGAGTCACTTACAGAGTATTTGGTTGAGGTTCATGCTCAATTATCAAAGAATTACCAAAACGCGTAAACGCTTAGTTAAAGAATTACACTAAAAAGGAGGTTTTTTATTATGCAAACTTTTGATACAGTTATTATTCTTTTGTATTTTGCCGTATTGATTGGAGCAGGGATCATTGGCTCTACTAAAGCGAAGACTTCTGAAGATTTCACATTAGCAGGACGCAACCTTGGTATGTTTATGTATCTTGGTTGTTTGTCTGCCGTCATCTTAGGAGGTGCAGCTACGATCGGAACGACAAAGCTAGGTTATCAATTCGGAATTTCCGGTATTTGGTTTGTATCTATGATTGGTTTAGGCATTATTCTTTTAGGTACTATATTTATTAAAAAGATTGATTCACTAAAAGTCACAACGATCAGTGAATTATTAGGAAAACGGTACAAATCCGAAACACGTCTGTTAAGTGCCATCGTGGCTTCTATATATACTTTGATGATCGCAGTTACCCAAGTGATCGGGATGGGGACGATTATTAATGTACTGTTAGGCTGGAGCTTAACGACTTCCATGTTAGTTGGAGGAGGGATCGTCCTCTTCTACACAATCCTTGGCGGAATGTGGAGTGTTACAGTCACGGATATTATTCAATTCATCGTAATGACGGTTGGTATCTTCTTCATTATGGTTCCTATGAGTCTTTCAAAGGTAGATGGTATAGGAAATCTATTAACAAAACTTCCCCAATCTCACTTAGATTTCACAGGGATCGGTTATCAGCAGATCTTCCAATACTTTTTGTTGTTTGCGCTCGGTATGGTTGTATCACAAGACATCTGGCAACGTGTCTTCACAGCAAAATCTAGTAAGATAGCTAGAAATGGATCGATTTTTGCAGGAGTTTATAGTTTTGCATACGCGATTGCTGGAAGCATTATCGGAATGTGTGCATTCATAGTGCTACCTGCCTTGGATAATCCACAGAACACGTTTGCAGAGATGGCACTTACCATTTTACCTACAGGAATATTAGGTCTTGTACTTGCAAGTGTGTGTTCAGCACTTATGTCAACGGCATCAGGTTCGTTACTTGCCTCTTCTACTCTGATTACGAACGACATCTTAAAACAATATTTCTTGAAATCTCCTAGCGACAAACAAATGATTAAAGCATCAAGACTCACAACACTTGTTATTGGTTTAATCGCGATTACTTTTTCCATATGGATTCAAGATGTACTCGTTGCACTTGATGTAGCTTATGCGATTCTATCGGGAGCCATCTTCATCCCACTCGTTATGACGTTCTTTTGGAAACGAGCGACTCCTAATTCAGGATTCTATGCCATTTTAATTTCTACGGTTGTTGTACTAGCAGGGCTATTTATTGAAGGACTCACAGCAACAAACCCTATTCTTTATGGAATGTCTGCTGGACTGGTTAGTATAATAGGAATTTCCTTATTCACTGCACCAATCTCTACTGAATTTGATACACCGTTTGATGAAGAGGTTGTACTTGAAGAAGTAGAAGAAGGAAGAAAACAAGCTTAAATATAGAAAAGCCTTTCCCGAGGGAGAGGCTTTTCTCATTATTATTCAACAACTTCAATAGCAAATGCATAAAGTGCATCTCCATCAGAAACATTTTCTTTTTCCTCAGACATCCACCAAACGCTATATCCGTAAACGTAAGTACCCAGTGTATCCGGTGCTATAAACGTATTTGTTCTTACATCTATTTTCCGTTCATTTTCCTCATGAAATTGTGATAGATGATATTCGTTTGGCTTGGAATCACCTTTCATCGCAAATGAAATTTCGGCTCCTGATCTTACTTGAATCGGTTTTTCGTTAGAAACAAGTTCAATGGGACCTGCTGAATCTACACATATACTTGAAAAGTTTGATTTCCAGCAATAAGAACCAAGCTTCATTACGTGTTTTTCATTTCCAATGACAGCAAAAGCAGTTGGTGGCTTTTTTCCAAGCATTTCACCATTAGAGTCTTTTGAACAACCAACAAGTACTAGTAGAGCTATAGTTAAAGTTAAGATGATTTTTCTCATAACTGCTCCCTTTTTTAATACTTGACGTAACAAAGGGTACCAAAGTTACATTCTCTCTTATTTTCCACCGATTCCAAACGATAACAACAGCAGACCGAATATAGAGATCAAAGCCATGAACAAGATAAAAAACAACCCAAAAAACTTAGCTTTTCCAGCTTCTTTCTTCACAATTGCTATAACGCTAAAGATGACACCGATAAAATACAACATGATTCCACTAAAAAGAAAGATAGCAACTTGTTGAGCTACATCATCTCGAACGATGAACGGCCAGCCAGCAAGTAGAATTCCCGCTATACAAAACCATAATGATAAACGACCAAAACGCAGATTCAATGTATGGACACACTCCTGTTTAAATTCTTCAAAAGAAGTTCAATATCCATTGTTGCCATTTTCCCTTCAAAAATCAACTATCTACTAAATAAAATAATCTTTGTAATAAACTAATATGGAGATGAAAGAAACGAGGGTATAAATAACAGCCGTATAATAAGGATAACTTGGTTTGAACGTTGCTTTTTCTTCTTCAATCTTGATTCCTGTCATAGCTTGCGCCTGCATGCGAACCATGTTTGATGAAAGTCCACCTTTTGAAGTGAAAAATCGAATCGTGAGAGCAAAAATCAAACCAACAAATAATGAAGTATCAATAAACGCCACTCCTAATAGATTTGCAACCACATAGTTAATAACAAACAATAAGAAAACGGTAACGATACAGCTAATAAAATGTTTCATGATATCTCCTCCTCAAAATGTTATACGAATAATTAGGAATAAAGTTCCAAATTTTCAAGGGGCATTTAACCAATCAAAACACGCCCGTACAAGTTTGCATCGGGCGTGTTCGTATCTATTATTCTACTTTATTCAATATCTCATCATTCGTTCATTTACTCGTTCGCTAAAGATATATCTGTATTGTGCAGTTCGGAACAATTTCGCCTCTAATGCATATTTAGATTGGGGTAAAATTAAATTAGCGGTATTTTTAAAGTGGACACTGCACGTGTCAGAATCTATGGAATCTATTCGTTGAACATGCGATTGGGATAACCAGATGCACGTTTCATTCTTAGGAGATTCTACAGGAAAAAAGAAAATGCCTAGTTCGAGGTTGATCATGATCGGGGATAAACTCACATAGCCCATAGACCGACGAACTGCTTCACGCCTGCCTTCATAGCTAGATCCAAAAAACAAACAGCTCTCGTTAATAATTTTTATGGGGCTGAGTGCAACTCTTTCGTTTTTTTCGCTTTCTAAAATTTCGGTTTGAACCTCTCCATATTCGTTATAAAACGGTAAGAGTGCCATAGTACTCGTATTAATTTCGTAGGATCGAAGAAGTAATGTTTTTTCCATTTATACATCCTCCCTTTATATTGTTAAATGACCCTTAACTCCTCCCCTTGGAAAAATAGAAAGTAAAATACTCCCAATAGGTAAATTATACTAATTGTTTTGACAAGAATCTATATAATTTTACAAAAATTTTAACTATTTAAATAAACAGTAAAATAATTCCTCAAATAGGTTTGAATACTAGCGAATCGTGGAATACATAACAGGGCGAAATGGACGATTATTTCGACCTGTTTTTCCTACTACTTAATGAATAAGAGGCTGATGAAAGATGGCAAAAGGTGATCTGCTGATCATTGGTGGCAATGAGGACAAGAGCGAAAAGAAAATAATCTTATCCAGATTCTCTGCACTATGTAAAAATCGTCAAGGTCCGATAGGAATCCTGACAACAGCATCCGGCTATCCGGAAGAAGTAGGCAGTGAATATTATCAACTGTTTCAAACCTTACATGGTACTAAGCCACTGCTTTTCCATTTAGATTCCCGTGAAAAAGCGGAAGACCCTGAATTACCCGAACAACTTTCTTCTCTGTCTGGTCTTTTCATGACAGGGGGCGACCAATTAAGACTAACAAGTATTTTAGGTGGCACATCCTTTTATAAACACCTCTTTCGAGAATGGCAAGACGGTTTGATCATCGGTGGAACGAGTGCCGGTGCTGCTGTTATGAGCAGATTGATGATTATCTCATCAAAGCTGTTTGAAAAAGAAGATGTTTCTATACTTGAGTTAGGTTCAGGCTTTGGATTTTTAGAAGACGTAATTATTGATCAGCACTTTTCTCAGCGTGATCGGTTTAGTCGTCTCATGCGTGCTATCGCGTTAAACCCTCAGATCATTGGCATCGGTATCGATGAAAACACTGCAATCTGGGTTCATAACGACGGCAAGCAGTTTGAGGTGATCGGTGAATACAACGTGAGCATATTTGATGGCAAGACATCGACGTATGTAGATATTGCTGAGAATAAAGGAAATATGACGATTTCCGATATCCGTTTCCATACACTTGGAGCGGGTGCTGTATTTGACTTATACAAACGAGAATTAATCATCACTTAAGGAGAGAACGTCTTAATGAAAATCAACCGCGTCAATTACTTAACGGGACCGAACCTTTACAGCTTTAAACCTACTATATGGATTGAGCTTGATATAGAAGAATTCGAAGAAAAACCCTCTAACACAATACCCGGGTTTATAGATACATTATTAAAAGTCATCCCTTCCCTTCACACACATACTTGTTCAAGGGGTTATGCAGGTGGATTCGTAGAACGCCTTCATGAAGGAACATGGATTGGACATATTTTAGAGCATATTGCACTTGAGATCCAACATCTTGCTGGCATCTCAGTCAAACGTGGCAAAACGATTACAAGTGAACGAAAAGGAATTTACTTTGTAACGTATGATTATGCGGAACCAAAATCAGGATTTTACGCATTTGAAGCTGCTCTTGAAATTGTAACCGCTATCTTAGATGGGAGACAAATTAGTGCTGATTCTTACATCACCCATACCTCTGACCTGTATCATCTACATAAACTAGGTCCGAGTACGGAAGCCATCTATGAAGCTGCACGAAAAAGAAAGATTCCAGTAGAACGTATCGGAACAAACAGCTATTTAAGAATTGGAACGGGTAAAAAGCAAAAATCGGTCCAGGCGACCATATCCTCCCAAACGTCTTATTTAGCAGTAGAAAATTCTTGTGATAAAGATATGACCAAAACATTAGTAAGAGGTGCTGGTCTCCCAGTTCCTAAAGGTGATGTTGTTTCCAATGAATATGAGCTGCTTCAGTCAGCTGAAAATATTGGTTACCCGCTTGTCATTAAACCGCTTAACGGCAGACAGGGACAGAACATCATAACAAATATTCAAAATGACACTGACTTAATTGCTGCTTTCCGCTGTGTGTTCAGCGAAGGTACTTCATATATTCTAGAACGATATTATGCAGGCAATGATTACCGTTTTTTCGTCGTAAATAAAGAGTTAGTTGCAGCAAGTCTTCGTCTTCCGCCATTTGTAATCGGTGACGGCTATAAGACGATAGCTGAACTCATTGATGAAGAAAACTTAAATCCATTACGTGGTGATGGTCATGAAAAAGCGATGAGCAAGATTCCTTTAGATGAACGTACGGTCGTTCATCTTGAGAAAAGTGGCTATTCCCTTCAATCCGTATTAAACAAAGGAGAATCTTTAGAAGTATTAGGTAACGCAAACCTGTCTACAGGCGGTTCGGCAATCGATGTGACAGATGATGTTCATCCTGATTATCGTAACATGGCTATTGAAGCGGCAGAAGCAGTTGGTCTTGATATTGCAGGAATTGATATTCTGTCGCCAGATGTTACGGTTCCTTTTGTTGAAGGTGAAGCTGCCATTCTTGAAGTGAATGCAGCTCCTGGCATCCGTATGCATCTTCATCCATCGCAAGGGAAAAAGAGAGATGCAGGTGGAGCCATCGTCGACTATCTGTTTGCTTCTCGTGAGGAAGCTGCGGTACCTGTTGTTGCGGTAACAGGCACAAACGGCAAAACGACGACCACTCGTCTTGTTTCACATCTTTTACAGAAAGAAAACATAACGGTTGGATATACGTGTTCTGATGGTGTTTGGGTAGGTGATCAGCAACTGGACGCAGGAGATTGCAGCGGACCAAGAAGTGCGCGCAAAGTTCTGGCTCATCCTTCTGTAGATATCGCTGTGTTAGAGACTGCTCGAGGTGGAATGTTGCGTGAAGGCCTTGCGTTTCGCTATTGTGACGTTGGAATCGTAACCAACGTTAGTGAAGATCATCTTGGGTTGAATGGCGTAGAAACATTAGTAGATTTAAAAAAACTGAAGCAGACGGTTGCTGAAGTTGTTCTTCCAGAAGGTACATGTGTATTGAACGCTGACGATTCACGATGTGTTGATATGGCGAATCATACGAATGGCGAAGTAATTTTCTTCTCCCTTTCGGTAAATAATCCAGTTATTCAAGATCAGTTAAAGCAAGGATTAAAAGTTTGGTATCTAGAAGATGACTGGGTTGTATTCAACGAGAATGGTAAATCAGAAAGATTTCTTCCAGTATCACACATTCCGATTACGATTAATGGTGCTGCCCGACACAATATCGCGAATGTCCTTGGCGCTCTTGCAGCTGCTCATTCATTAGGAAGACCTTTGTCTGAGTTACGAAGCAAAGTGATCACTTTTCTTTCTTCGGAAAATCAAAACAGAGGTCGCTTCAACGTTTTAAACATTCATGATCGCACGATTGTGGTAGATTATGCGCATAACCCTGCTGGTTTGAAGGCACTCTTTGAAACGGTGGATCATCTAAAGAGTGGCCGCGTGATAACAGTGGGTTCAGCAGCTGGAGACAGACAAGACCAAACGATACAAGAGATGGGTCGAATATTTGGTACTCACTCAGATATTTTTATTATAAAAGAAGATGTAAACCTAAGGGGACGAATTCCAGGTGAAACGGTTCATCACCTTTATATGGGTGTAAAAGAAGCTGAAGGCATTACATCCGTTTCTGTATATCCTAAGGAAGCTGAAGCTTTGATACAGGCATGGGAGTGCTCCGAGCCTGGTGACACACTTGTCTTCCTCTATGACGAATACACGTCTATTCAAGGTATCCTGCAGAAAATTAGAAATTCAAAAGCTGTAGGCGTACTGCAGAAAGCAGAATAAGAAAAAGCAGTTCCC